>JAYTSC010000067.1:0-3493 GCA_043745885.1 Bacteroidota bacterium
GCACAACTATGGTGTTGACTATCATTTATTTTTTAAAATATCTCTTTTTACTATTTAATGGTTGGGTTTTTAATACGAAAGAGGCGGCAGGATCCTATATTTTTGTGGTTTTTCTAGTAAATAAAGTCCTGGGAGTGGCATTAATTCCCTTTACTTTAATCCTTTGTTTTGCAAATACACAACTCATTCAGGTGAGTAATACCCTTTCCTTCGGTCTCATTTTGGTGCTCTTGACTTACCGTTATTGGGTGTCTTTTGTGGTCATTCGAAATAAATTGAATGTGAGTGGGTTACATTTTTTACTATACCTTTGTGCTGTTGAACTACTTCCTTTGGTATTGATTTATAAGGTTTTACTTAATTATTTTACCGGGAAGATTTGATTTTGGACAAACATTTGAAGAACTTATGTTAAAGAACGGGTCAAAAAACTCAGCCACGGTCAAAAAAATTCTAATCTCTCAACCCCGACCGGAAAGTGACAAATCCCCTTATTTTGATTTGGAGCGGAAATACAACTTAGAGTTGTTCTTCCATCCATTTATTAAGTTGGAGGGAATACCAGCCAGAGATTTTCGTAAACAGAAGCTAGACATCATGTATTTCTCGGCTGTTATGTTTACCAGCCGAAATGCCATTGACCACTTTTTCAGGATGTGCGATGAAATGAAAGTGACTATCGGGCAGGATACCAAGTATTTCTGTATCACGGAATCTGTAGCCCTTTACCTTCAAAAATTTATTCTCTACCGCAAACGCAAAGTATTTTATGGGGCTGACGGCACCAATAAAAGCCTTTTTGATGTAATGAATAAGCACAAAGAGAATGAGAAATTTCTCTATGTATGCAGTGAAAACCAACAGGATAACGAAATCGTAAACTGGCTGAAAACCAATAAATGTGAGTTTCAGTTGGGTTTTATGTATCGTACCACCAGCAGTGACATTCAGGAAGTATTAGCTTCAAAAAAGTATGACATCATCTGCTTTTTTACCCCCAGTGGTGTAAAAAGCCTATATGATAATTGTCCCAACTTCAAACAAAATGGTACGGTTATCGGTGCTTTTGGAAATAACACTTCCAAAGCAGTTGAAGATGCCGGGATGAAATTGGAAATTAAAGTGCCTACACCTAAAAACCCAAGTATGGTGGCAGCATTGGAAAATTTCTTTACCTCTAAAGTCACTTCAAAAAAATAAACCTGTTTTTATTCCCACTATTGACAAATTCAAACATACGTTTATCCGGAATCTTGGATTTCCGGTGAAAACTTATTTCAGGCAAGTCAATCATCTTCTAAACTACATTTTTGTAATTCGTAGGCTCGTTTTAAAAAAACAATTCATATTCTACCAACGGTTTGCCCCAAATTTGTAAATATATCAGAGGCTATATTTTATGTCGCATTCATTTACCAATAAACTTAGTCAAGAAACAAGCCCCTACCTATTACAACATGCCCATAATCCGGTAAACTGGTATCCTTGGGGTGATGAAGCCCTGGAAAAAGCAGTTAAAGAAGATAAACCCATTCTGGTAAGTATTGGTTATTCGGCCTGCCATTGGTGCCATGTTATGGAAAGAGAAAGTTTTGAAGATGAAGCCACAGCAGAAATAATGAATGCAAATTTTATCAATATAAAAATTGATCGTGAAGAACGTCCCGATCTGGATCATATTTATATGGATGCAGTGCAGGCCTTGACTGGCAGCGGAGGTTGGCCACTCAACGTTTTTCTAACCCCTGACAAAAAACCCTTTTTTGGAGGTACTTATTTCCCGCCGGTTAGGGCCTATAATCGAGCCAGTTGGAAAGAAATCTTAACGGGTGTTTACAAGGGTTATCATGAAAAAAAAGCGGAAATCCAGTCACAGGCCGAAAACCTGACTGCGAATATGATTTCTGCTAACTCCTTTGGAAACCAAATTCTCTCAAGTATACAAACCGAACAATTATTTTCCACTGATCAATTGCAAACCATTGCTGATAATATTCTGGCAAATGCAGATACGGAATGGGGCGGATTTGGCAAAGCGCCCAAGTTTCCACAGAGTTTCTCTATTCAATACCTGCTCAGACATTATCATTTTACCAAAGATGAAAAAGCGCTAACACAGGCATTGCTTAGCCTTAATAAGATGATCCAGGGAGGTATTTACGATCAATTGGGTGGAGGCTTCTCACGTTACAGCACAGACAATGAATGGCTGGCCCCCCATTTCGAAAAAATGTTATACGACAATGCCTTATTGGTTAGTGTACTTGCTGAAGCCTACCAACTCACTAAAAACCCCTTATATGCCAAAACCATTCAACACACAATCAGTTTTATGGAGCGAGAATTGCTAAGCGATGAAAATGGTTTTTACAGTGCATTGGATGCCGATAGTGAAGGCGTGGAAGGGAAATTTTATACCTGGAGTAAAGAAGAAATAGACAATTTATTGGGCGATGATGCTTTACTTTTTTCTGACTATTACCAGGTTTCAGAAAAAGGAAATTGGGAAAATGCCAATATTCTTTGGGTAAAAAAAGACAGCGCTTCCTTTGTAGACAAGTATTTATTAAGCCAAGAAGCTATCGAGCAAACATTGGCTATCTGCCAACAGAAATTATTAGCAATCAGAAATCAAAGAATCAGGCCACAGTTAGACGATAAAGTGTTATTGGGTTGGAATGCCTTATTAATTACAGCCTATTCAAAAGCCTATGCTGCCTTAGGCAATCCGGCCTATAAAGAAATGGTCATTGCTAATATGAGATTCCTGGAGTCAAAATTAATGGGGTCAGATGGAAGTTGGTCCCACACCTATAAAAATAAAGAAGCACGTATTCCGGCTTTCTTAGATGATTATGCCTACCTCATTCAAGCCTATATTCATATTCAGGAGATAACTGGCGAGGGTGATTACCTGTTGAAGGCGAAAAATCTTACCCAATTTGTTATCGATAATTTTGAAGAAACAGACACAGGATTTTTCTTTTATACCCATCGCCTCCAAACAGATGTAATTATAAGAAAAAAAGAAGTGTATGACGGGGCTGTGCCTAGTGGAAATGCGGTTATGGCCGGTAACCTGCATTATTTATCCCTGGTTTTTGATCAGCCCGGATGGTCAGAAAAATGTTATTCTTTAATTAGATCATTAGGTCAGGCAATTGTTAAACACCCTTCCTCTTTTGGGGTTTGGGCCATGGTATTACAACAACTAACCCGGGGAACTTTAGAAATTGCGATTACCGGGCAACACGCAAATACTTTTTTGTGTCCTGTACTAGAACGGTATATCCCCAATAAAATTCTTCAGGCAGAAGAAACTATTTCCAGTCTTTTTCCGTTATTAGCTGATAAGACTGGAATGAATGAAGGGGAAAACGCCTTCTATATTTGCGAAAACTATGCGTGTAAGGCACCTTTTTTAACAATTGATGATTTTTTAGCAAATATGTAACAAAGATTAAAGTAATTTGCCTTTCATGACAGTGGTTTC
>JAYTSC010000068.1:0-18722 GCA_043745885.1 Bacteroidota bacterium
CCATCTTTTTGCTTTTTCCAAATAGTGCAGTAGTTAGAATAGGTTACGGTATCTTTTCCAACAAATGTAGCATAGCCAAAACTATAACCCATATCTCCTGCTTTGGATGCTTCTGCTTTTATGGGTTTCCAGGTAAGGGTTGTAAAGTCGGGTTTTGTTAACCAATTTTTGGCAACTTCAGTTTTCCCTATTTGTGGAAGGGTTCCGGCTCTAGGTATAATTACACTATCGCCAGCATAATGTAATAGGGCTTTATATAAACCTTCTTTTGTGGCAAGATGGCTCATGGCAAGATCTGCTTCCATCATTTCTTTTTCGGCCACTTAACCAATGTCATGCGTTTTAGCTTACAGGAAGAGAATAGAATTGTTATAATAATCGTTTTTTTTCATAATACCTTCTTTTTGAGATCAGTTTCAACAATATTTATTTTATTCAATGGTAATAGCCATTGCAAAATAATGTAGTTTCCCAAAGCTTCATTATTTGTATTATTTTCACTATTAATATCTGCACTATGTCTATAAGAATTTTTATTACCGGCGGTACTTTTGACAAGGAATACAATGAACTAAACGGTCAATTGTATTTCAAAGACACCCATCTCGCAGATCTGTTAGATATGGGCCGAAATAAAGTACGAGTAGAAATCAGAACCTTAATGATGGTGGATAGTTTAGAAATGACTCATGAGGACCGAAGCTTAATTGCGCATCAATCTGCCCAATGCGATGAAACCCAAATTGTAATAACCCATGGTACCGATACAATGGTGGAGACTGCAATGGTTATTGCAGAAAAAATAAAAAACAAGACCATTATTCTTACCGGTGCCATGATACCTATTAAATTTGGTAGCTCTGATGGTTTATTTAACCTAGGTAGTGCTTTGGCTTTTGCACAAGCTTTACCGAAAGGTGTGTATATAGCTATGAATGGCCGTTATTTTAACTGGGATAATGTAAGGAAGAATAAACAAACGGGGGTGTTTGAAGAAATCAAAGTCCTAACCAACTGATGAAAGGTCTTATGTTGTAAAGTCATAAAAGAGTTGAATGAATCATAAAGTTGATTTTTATTTCACTAAAGCAAAACTGTGGCAGAATGAATTTGAGAAGCTAAGAATGGTTGTGCTTGGGTGTGGACTTACCGAAGAATTGAAATGGGGTGTTCCTTGTTATACTTTTCAGAAAAGCAATATTGTTCTTATACATGGGTTTAAAAAATATTGCGCATTGCTATTTTTCAAAGGCGCTTTGTTAGAAGATACAAAAGGTATACTAATTCAACAAACAGAAAATGTGCAAGCGGCTCGTCAAATTCGTTTCACTAATACTAAGGAAATAGAAAAGTTGGAAAAGACTTTGAAAGCCTATATTTATAAAGCCATTGAAATAGAGAAAGCAGGGTTGAAAGTGGAATTGAAAAAAACGACTGAATACCCGATTTCGGAAGCGTTTAAGAAAAAAATGACTGAAAAGCCTGCATTGAAAACTGCTTTTGATGCATTGACACCCGGCAGACAAAGGGGTTATCAACTTTATTTTTCTGCACCCAAACAATCCAAAACACGAGCAGCAAGGGTTGAAAAATGTATACAGCAAATTCTCAAAGGAAAAGGATTAAATGATTAGTAATTGAATGAGGGAATATATCAGTCAAAATAAAGTCATCTCTTTCAATTTTAAAAATCCATTTTGTTTATGATAAGACTATTTATCATTCTATGCCTGCTACTTACATTCAGTTGCGGACCCGGCGCTAAGGAAATTAATTTCGACATCAGTTCCTATCAATATGACACGCAGGTAATTAAACATCTCCCTGTTTATGATAGTCTTGTAGTAACCATTTTAGAAAATTACCCGGCTTTTCAACACCTTATTAAAGAAGACGAGTCGTATCGTGCTTACAGATACATGCCTTATTCGGATAGTAGCGATCTTTTCAAAATAATTCCAAAATTGGGGGCCATAAAAATCAATACATATTTTACACAAATGGGGAAGAATCGTATTTATGGATTTGATTTGTTTAAAGACAGCACCATTAAAATTTATATTAGGAAAGTACTTTCAGAAAAAGATCAGGTATTTGTGTCTGAAAATTTATCCTATTATCCAACCGGAACCAATATCAGGCGAAGAGAATTTCCGATTAAAGATACATTATTGAACAAAAACTGGTTGTACTGGATCAGATTTGATAAGCCGGATTTATTTTTCTGAAATACGTTAATTTTAAGTCTTTACAAAAAAATTCTATGTGTTACGATCTCTCTTTTATTAGTGGCATGTTTAGTGTGTTTGATTATTTCTCTAACCTGGTAGTAGAAGATGAATTTACCATCCACAACGCATCTACAGCCCATATTGTTGGGCATGTTTATGGTGAACAGCCGATTATTTACTATAACGTGCAAACCCATAAGCAGCATTTGAAACTAATGGAATGGGGTTGTATTCCGTTTTATACCAAAGATGAAAAAGCCTTTCTTCGTCAACGTGCCTCCATGCTTAATGCCAGAAGTGTAAGAATTTTGGGTGATGAAAAAAGTTATTGGTACAAAATCCGAAATCGAAGATGCCTCATACCAGTTTCAGGTATTTACGAGCATAGAAGTATTCCAAAATGGGCAAAAAAAGTACCCTATTTCGTTCACCTAAAAAACGAGCCTATTTTTTTTCTGCCGGGATTATACTCTGTTGCAGAACTACCTGACCAAGAAACTGGCGAGTTAGTAAAGCGTTTTACTTTTACTTTAATTACCCGATCGGCAAATTCACTCATGCAACAAATTCATAATGATGGAGTAAATAAATGGCGTATGCCTTTATTTCTTCCTTTACACCTTGCCAAAGAATGGATACAACCCGAATTAAACACCGAACAAATTCAATCCATCCTTAATTATGAATTACCCGCTGCGGAATTAAGTTGTTGGCCGGCTTACACTATCCGTACAGCAAAGGAAAGACCTGATGGGAAAGCTAAGAATGAAATGTATGTATGGGATAATTTGCCTGATTTGAATATTGGATGATTGGGTATTTTGAAACGGCATTTGGTATTTATTTAACACATAGGTAGATAGAAATTCATAGGAAAGATAGCAGATGTGTCCAATCTTTTATACTATGAAGCTTTTTGAACAATATGTATATCTTCACTTATGACCAAGCAGGAATTACTACAGGAGCTAGCTCAAGAAACATGTATTGCCCTTCAACCTTCGGGCATTCATGGAATAGGGGTATTTGCTATTACAGATATCCCTTCTGGTTGCCGCACTATATTCTCTAAAAGCACAGGCGGCTGGATTGAACTTAGTTTTACTGAAGTGGAACAACTTCCCCTGTATATAAAAGAATTTATAGAAACCTATTATCTTTATGATGATGAAAAATATTTTATCCCCGATCATGGATGCAAAATAATGGATATGGCTAATTATGTAAACCATTCCAACGAACCTAATATTTTTTCTGAAAATGAGGGAGACTATTTTGTAGCCATACGAGATATTAAAAAAGGAGAAGAGTTATTAGTAGATTATGGAGAAATCGTTTCTGGGGTTGAAGATTATAAATAATCAATAATCTGCTGAGATGTTAAATTAAATCTGCTAATTAATAATGAGCTAAATTATTTTTTGAAACTGTTTTAGTTTACTGTATCCAAAAACTATTTCCACAGTTATTACACAGAAAACATCAGTGAAAATCTGTGCCTTCCGTGGCAAAAAGTTTTTACCAATATAATTTAGATTAATACTTCAAACAGTTTCAAATTTGTTTAAAATAATGCTATTCTTCGGTGAGCACAAATTTACCTAATAAAATATTTCTAGGATCTAATTCAATTTTAACAGGTTTGTGATCGATAGGAATAACCAGGGTTTGCAATTCGTTTTTTATGGTTAGTTTCTTGATAACAGAAGAATTACTATGTTCAGGATACAGACCAATATCTAAAAGAAAGGAATACATCGCATCTTTATTTTGAATTTGTTGAAAATTCATCAATATTGCTTTTTTATTTATATCATATTTCCAGGTAGCTTTTAACTGAATGCTTCCTCCCCGATGTAACCATTGGTTAAAAAAGTAACCGAGATCAGTATGTGAAGCTTTTTCCATTTCAAACTGAAAATCTTTGGTAGTAGCGTTTGCGTTCATAAATTTTTTATAATAAGCACGAATACCCTTTTTAAAAGCTTGTTCCCCTATCAACTCTCTGAGCATAAGGAGAACCCATGCACCTTTTTGATAAGTGACCGCATAATTGGTTACCGGCCCCATTTCTGCAGTTCTATCTGCAACGATTGAGTAATTAGGGTCTTTTTCAAAATAGGTGTCAAACTGCTTTTTTCCTTTTGCCATTTCCCGTTTATATTCTTCCTTACCATAAGCATGCTCTATAAAAAGCAAAGTAAAACAAGTGGCAAACGATTCACTTAGCCAAGCATTATCCCAATTGTTTTCTGTTACTGCATTGCCAAACCACTGGTGTGCCAATTCATGAATAATTATATTTCTGGTTCTGTCTTCTCTTTTGCCGCTGATCAATTTTTCGCCATAACCAATGGCGGAAGCGGCTTCCATGCCTCCACTTACAACAGGCGACTGTACATTCGCAATTTTTTCATAGGCATAAGGACCAACATAGTTTGTAAAAAAATCCATCACTTCTTTTGTAGGAACGGCCAAATCATAAAATCCGGCATCTCTATCTTTTGCATATACCCATGACTGAATAGACTTTCCATCAAATTGATCAACGTATTGAACGGCAAAGTCTGCAACGCCTAAAGTATATAACCAGGAAGAAATAGGAACAGATTGTTTCCAGTGTGTAAGCTTAGTAGAATCATTTAAAAAAGACTCTTCCATTAACAATCCATTAGAAACCACTTTATAATGCAAGGGTGCTTTTACAATAAATTCACAGGTAGCTTTATCAGATGGGTGATCAATTGTTGGTAACCAATTTCTTGCTTTATTTGGCCAGTCATCACTAAAAAAACTTCGATCGCCATATTTAGTTGGACCAATTTTTAATCCATCTGCCGGCTCCCCGGAATATTTGATAGTAAATGTCAGTTCCGTATTGGATATAGTATTTTGGGGCACTTGAATTATTAAGGCATTGTCTGCATGAACATAACTAACGACTTTGTTTAAAAGGCTAACAGATTCAACAACCATTCCCTTGCCGGTTTCCGGGTTATTCCTGTTTATTAAATCCAGTCTTAACTCTTTTATGCCGAATTGTTTAAATAAAACAGTTATTAGGGCTGTTGCCATAATTTTATTTGACTGATCAGATAAGGATATATTAAATTGATAATGACGTACATCTATATTTTTATTGACAGGATAGCTATCTGCGAAAACCTTGTTTATTCCCATCAAAAGAAAAAAAACGAGCAACCATAACTTTGATTGAGAGAACCCTCTAAAAATTCTGAAACGATTTGTTTTCATAAACCGAGCTATTTAAAATGACTAACTTTTGTAATTTACGAAATAAGCAATTGCCATGTCTATAAAATGATTTAATTTAGAAGAAATTTAATCAATTAAAACCTCTTACTTATGGACAGTTCAAATCCTAAAAAAATCAACAGTTCCCGCAGAGTATTTTTGTATCAAAGCTCTTTGGCCTCATTCGGTTTATTGCTTACCGGAAAATCAGTATTGGCCGGTGAGGAGTTTGGTTTATTTCAATCAAAACCCAATTCCTTAATAAAAGGCGTTCAAATTGGCGCTATTACTTATTCGTTTAGAAGTTTGCCGGGAAGTCCTGACCAGGTTTTACAATATTGTATTGATAGTAATATTAGTGCCATAGAATTAATGGGCGATTCAGTTGAAGACTATGCCGGTAAGCCTATCAATCCTATTAAAATGCCTCCTCGTATTCCGGGTCAGCCAAGACCTGAATTTACCAATGAGCAAAAAGAACAAATGCAAATATACCAACAACAAGTTGTGAGTTGGAGAGGAAGTGTATCCATGGATAAGTTTATTGAACTCCGTAAAAAATATAACAGTGCAGGAGTAAGTATTTATGCATTTAAACCCAATGCACTGAATGCCAATAATACGGATGGCGAAGTAGAATTTGCCTTGAAAGCTGCAAAAGCATTAGGTGCAAAATCAGTTACAACTGAACTTACCAACGATCCTTCTCATTCTAAAAGATTGGGTGAACTCGGCGAAAAATATAAAGTGTATATTGGCTATCATGCCCACTTACAAGCCACTGATACTGCCTGGGATTTGGCTTTAAATCAATCTCCTTACAATTCTATGAACTTAGATTGCGGACATTATATTGCTGCCGGGGAAAAGAACACCAAAGAAAGTTTATTGGCATTGATTGAAGCCAAACATGATCGCATTAGCAGTATGCATATTAAAGACAGACAGAACAAAGTAAAAGGCGGCAAAAATTTAGTTTGGGGTGAAGGAGATACACCACTAAAAGAAATTCTAACGCTTCTGAAAACAAAAAAATATAAGATACCCGCTACAATTGAATTGGAATATGATATTCCTGCGGGTTCTGATCCGGTGAAAGAGACGAAAAGGTGTTTGGATTATGCGAGAACCTTGTTGGGGTAAAGTTTTTTTCTACACTTTATAATACTGCTCCCAACCTTTACGCGGCTCATTACCTACTAACATTTGATTGGCCAGTTTATTATTGGTAATCTTTTTAGAATTTCTATCGAAGGAAATTGTTGTATTTAATTTTTGTGCCATTACACCTAATGAAAACACTTGACTTAATGGGCCTGCAATAGAAAATGGCGAACGTGTTTTTTCCTCTCCCTTACAAGCTTTTAAAAAGTTGGCATAATGATTAGAAGGGCTTACCGGAACTACCGGTAGTTTAGATGCCATTTCTTTTGCTTTTTCTTCCGGAATAATAGACAAGATACTTCCATGTGAGCCGCCTTTAAAAGTGAGCTCTTTACTATAAATAATTTTCCCCGGATTAAATTTAACAGGCTCTAATTTTCCGTTACTTGGTGCTGGTATATTTGGATCCAGGCCCATTACCCCATAACCAGCCGGTATAGGTGGAAGATTGTCTAATCCG
This sequence comes from Bacteroidota bacterium, assembly GCA_043745885.1. Classification (GTDB taxonomy): domain Bacteria; phylum Bacteroidota; class Bacteroidia; order Chitinophagales; family Chitinophagaceae; genus Sediminibacterium. The sequence continues at coordinate 7,111 of JAYTSC010000068.1, forward strand.
TCATACCAGGTAATATCACAAGCAGGCATTTTACCTCTTGCGGGAAACCTGAAAAGAATGGTGGAAGACATCGGAAAAAAGTAAGGGTTATGGCCATCTGCTTTCAACATCTTCACTTCATAAGGAAGACCCAGATCTAAAAATTCATGAGCTGTATCAATTAAGTGGGCACCCCAATCGCCCAAAGCACCCATACCGTAATCGTACCAGCAGCGCCATTGTCCGTTTACATAATCATGGTTATAGCCATGGGGTTGTGTAACGCCCTGCCATATATCCCAGTCAAGTGTGCCGGGTAATGGTTCTGCAGGAGGCATTTGTTTGATATGGGTATCCCAACCATGCCAACGTCTTTTACTGTTCATATGAGCAGAAATAGCGGTAACATCTTTAATAATACCAGCTTCAGTCCAGGCTTTGAACTGAAAGTAATTGCCTTCTGAATGTCCTTGATTACCCATTTGGGTAACTACTTTATTGTGTTTTTTGGCCGCCTTCATCATCAGCTCTACTTCATTAAAAGTGCGTGCCATTGGTTTTTCAACATATACATGCTTGTCTAATGCAAGTGCCATCATGGTTATTGGGAAATGAGAAAAATCTGGCACACCAACCGAAACCGCCTCTATTTGGCTACCCATCTTATCAAACATGGTTCTAAAATCTTGAAAACGAGGTACGTTAGGAAACATTTTTAAAACTTCCAGCGTTTGGGGTGCGCCCATATCAACATCACAAAAAGCCACAAAATTAGCAAGACCAGTTTTACTAAAAGACATCACATCCGATCCTCCCTGGTTTCCTATTCCAATGCAGGCAAGATTAACTTTTTGCCCGGCTGATTGTGCCATTCCCTTATTCCAAAGAGATGGAAATGCAGAAGCTGCTGAAAGAACTGCGGCATTCTTGAGAAATGAACGCCGTGATTTGTCGTTTGGTTTCATATAGCAATTTTAGTAGCGTAGAGGCAATTGAAAGTATGCCCAAAAAAGAGCCTTATTTTTGCCTGCCCTAATATACAAATAAATGAGTGTGTAATTTTTTATCTAATTAGAATTTACGAAGTAGTAACAGTCTTTTTGCGAAAACGTTTGCGTATGGCTTCAGTTTTTATTTCTGATATATAAAGCATATAGGCGTTTATATCTAAAGTTAACAACAGACCATCCGCGAAAGAAAAAATCTCTTAAGTCTCTTTTTCTCTTTTCCACTCTTATTGAACCTTTTCGTACTTTACATTAATCCGCTTATAGTAAAAACAAATGGAAGTAAAAGCATTTTATTTTTTCAACTTCTCATATTCCTCTGCAACTTGTTTTAATTGAGCCTTTAAATTTTCAACCATTTGTATATGTTGTGTACCAGGTGCAAAATCAGCTCCGGAGGTCAAACACTCTTTGGCTATTGCCAATAAATGTTCTGTAATGCGCGTGGGGTTTCTAAAGTCATCCCAACGGGCACCGGTTTGATATACATCAAATAATTTCTTCTCTATCACAAAAATATTTTGCTCTTGGGTTAATGCATTAGTGGATGCATCTTTCAACAAAGCCGCTCTTTTTATTTCCATGGAGGCTATTAATTTAATGGACGTATTGATTTGTTTGTAAACATCCATTCCCAATTTGTATTGTGCATTAATATCAGCTAAACTAGATTGTGCATTTGGATCTTGTAATACAGTAAGAGATTGCTTTAATTGTTCCTTATTCGTTTTTAATACAACTGTATATACACCAACCGGCACACGAGGGGCTTCTAATCCCGGTCCAATATCCAGATCAGGTACATACATCTGCCTGCTACCTGTTGAGTCTAGTTTTACAAATGCTTTACCCGGCGGTTTCGTTTTTAACATAGGAAGTACAATATCAGCATGTGCTAAATTCCACCATACGCGATTAATACCTTTTTTATTACTGCCCTTGATGGTTTGAATGGTATCTCCTTTGGTATTTAAAACAAAAACCTTGGGTTCTACTAATAGGGTATCTGCAAGAAAATAATTGATGCTTGCACCATAAGGCGGGTTTTCTCCGGTTGCCATCGATCCTCCTTCGGTATGGATACCTGTTTTCATATTGAAACGATACGCATTGCGAAGCGGATATAAACCGGTTTTGTTTTTCAATACATCTTTACTCCATTCACGGATGGGCGTAATATCATCCAAAATATAAAAACCTCTACCATAAGTTGCTATTGCCAAATCGCGAAAATTTTTCTGAATGGCAATATGGTAAACAGGCGATGGGGGTAGATTTTTTTTGAGTTGTATCCATTGTCCACCATCATCCGGACTTACATACAATGCATTATCAGTACCAACAAAAAGCAATCCTTTCTGTACAGGATCTTCTTTAATAAAATGTACAAAAGCACTGTTGCCGCCAGGGAGATTTTGTCCTATCTCTTTCCAATGTTTGCCATAATCGGTTGTTTTAAAAATATAGGGTTTGAAATCACCGGTCATTTGATAATGGATACTTACATAAGCAGTGGCTGCATTAAAACTCGATGGATCAATATTACTTACGGTTCCCCAAGGTGCGAGGTTTGGAAAATTAGCCGTTACGTTTGTCCAGCTAACCCCATCGTTCAAGGTTACTTGTATTTGTCCATCATTACTACCGGTCCACAACACTCCTTTTTTAACAGGTGATTCGGCAATGGCGTACAAAGTACATCCATCAAAAGTCATCAGGTTATCTGAATTAATACCGCCGGAATTTTTTTGATGTGATTTGTTGTTGGTGGTAAGATCAGGACTAATCAATTTCCAACTCATTCCTCCATTGGTTGTTTTATGTATATGTTGGCTTCCAACATATACAGCACCTTTTTCATGTTTTGATAAAGCCATAGGGAAATTCCAATGCCAGCGATATTTTACATCAGCAGGTGCCCAGCCATAACCCGTTTCAGGCCATGGACGAACATCATGTGAGAGGCCGGTTCGGGTATCGGTTACATCCAAACCTCCATCATAGCATCCTGACCATACTATTTTATTATCAAAGGGATCCGGCTGAGCAAACCCACTTTCACATCCACCCACTCCTTCCCACAACCCTAATGGAATTGATCCTTGCATACTAATTCCTGCTGTACGATAAGAATATCCATCCTGCCGATTACCCATCACATGATAAGGCACCATATCGTCAACGGCTACATGGTACATTTGTGCAATAGGCAGGTTTACATTTTTCCATGATTTACCTCCATTGTAAGTCATGTTCATACATCCATCATGTGCTACCATAATACGATTTGCATTTTTGGGATCAAACCAAATTTCGTGATTATCTCCTCCGGGATCATAATTGCCATTCCCATTAAATGTTTTCGCTCCATCTAATGATTCCATGATGGTTACACTAATGGTGTATAGTTTGTTTTCGTCCTGAGAAGAAACACGTAAACGAGTATAATAAGGAGCACGTTGTGCAAGAGAATGATTTTCATGCATTAGTTTCCAGCTCTCCCCGGCATCAACTGATTTATAAACACCCGGAGATTTATCGTCTACCAGTGCATAAATAGTAGTAGGATTACTGGCGGCTATATCAATAGATGTTTTTCCTATGATGTGATTGGGGCCACCGGGTAATCCATTTGTCATTGCCTTCCATGTTTTACCCCCATCTGTGGTTTTATAAAATCCACTACCCGGGCCACCACTATTCAGGTTCCATGTTTTCATTTCTAACTGCCACATAGCGGCAACTAAGTTTTCGGGGTTTTTGGGATTGATGGATAGGTCGCTGCATCCCGTATTTTCATCTACAAATAAAACCCTTTGCCAGGTTGTGCCACCATTGATTGTTTTATAAACACCTCTTTCTTGTTGGGGTCCATTGGCATGACCAAGGGCTGCCACATAAACGGTATTTGAATCGGTAGGACTAACAATCACACGACTAATTCGAACGGTTTCTTTCAGTCCCATGTTTTTCCAAGTCTTACCTGCATCTGTAGATTTATAGATACCATTTCCATTAGGATGTGCAGGACGAATTAAAAACGTTTCTCCAGTACCTGCCCAAATTTGGTTAGGATTCGTTTCTGAAATGGCCAAGGCACCAATGGCTGAATTATCCATTTCATCAAAAATCGGGTTCCATTTAATTCCACCGTCAATGGTTTTAAAAATACCGCCGGAAGCGGCGCCCACATAAGAAACCATGGAATTGCCGGGTTCGCCAACAACTGCGATGGCTCTATTGCCATCGGGACCAATAAATCGGAAACGTAGTTCGGAAAAAGGGTCGGTTGATTTTATTTGTGAAAAAGCAGTAGCCGAAAAGAGGCAAATAAAAACAGTGAGTAAGAATCGATTCATAGGTTAACGATTAGTTGATGAAGATGTAAGTGAACACTAATAAAAATGATTATTGGTAATTTTAAAAAACGGTTATTTTTTGGATTGTATTCTATAAAAAGATTTAAGTATTTTATAGCAATCTTTACTCTTTAATATTAAATTGTTGATGCAACTTTACACTTAATTTGCTTACAATATTTTTGTTAGACACTATTCCGGCAATATTTTCATTTTCCGCATCATCAATACCATGATCATATAATTCTGTTGCCAACCATTCTTTTCTGCTGTCATTGATCCATCGGTACCATTCAGTATAACGATAGTGATCTGTTCTGATGCTGTATCCCATTTTTTCATCATTGCCGGCATCTTTTTTTGGGAAACGACCTAATAAAAACTGACTGGCTGCTGTTTCTTTCCATATAGTATTTGGATTGGATAATAAGGGCACCAAACTGTTTCCTTGTAAATTGGAAGGCGTAGTAAATCCTGTCATTTGTGTTAAGGTTGGATAAATATCAAGTAACTCAACCAATGCATTACTAACGGTTCCCTTTGCTTTCACGTTTTTACCACTGATGATAAAAGGCACTCGCGTATCAATCTCAAAATTAGTTTGTTTTGCCCAACTGTTGTGTTCTCCTAATTTCCAACCATGATCGCCCCAAAGTACAATGATTGTGTTATCGTAAAGACCTTCTTCTTTTAGTGTTTTTATTAATCTGCCAATTTGTGCATCAATATAAGATACACTGGCATAATACCCGTGTAATAATTTTCTTTGCCGAATAGTATCCAATGAACCTTCAATAGGTAATGGTAAGTCTTTCATGTCATCATAACCACGTAACTCCAAATCCCCATGAATGGCAAATGCCGGTGCATTGATTGGCGTAAATTGGTTGGGAGCAATCGGGATGGTATTTCGATCATACAGGTCCCAATATTTTCTGGGCGCATTAAATGGTAAATGTGGTCGGTAAAAACCGACTGATAGAAAAAATGGTTTCCCCGTTTTATTAAATCCCTTGATTTCTCTAATAGCCCTTGTTGTTTGTGCACCGTCATAATAAGCATCATCTTCTACTGCTGCTTTTTCTGTTGAAGATGACTTAATATACCATTGTCCGTATTTATCTATCCGATTGGTATTGCCTGTGGCAATGAATTTTTGTTTTTTATTTTCAATCAATTTTAATTCTTCATCAGAAGCATACATGGCATCAGGATCAAAAGGAAATCCATCAAGATGAATATCCTGGTTCCAAGATACAGAATCTAAAAATATATTGTGAAATGTTTTTCCCAAACCAATCGTTTGGTATCCTTGTTCTTTAAAATATTGTGGAAGCGTAACCGCAGTAGGAAGAAGGGTTCTGAAATTGGTGTATAAATCCCAGATTTTAGTGGCATCGGGTCGTAAGCCGGTTAATAAACTTACTCTAGAGGGGTTACAAACAGCTTGTTGACAATAAGCCCTATTAAAAACCATTCCATTTTTTGCGAGCTCATCGATATTGGGTGTTTTAATGATAGTGTTTCCATAACAGCCCAACTCGGGCCTTAAATCATCAACGGGTATAAATAAAATATTAGGAGGTGATTTTTTTTGTCCTGATGAATAAAAACCAATGGCTATAAACAGACTAAGTAATAAAACCTTTTTTGTTAAGGTAAAAGAGAATGCATAATTCAATTTCATAGAAAGAAAGTATTTGTATCCGATTTACATGTTGAACCGGAAATTAATTCTTATTGTAAAGTAAGCTTTTTCAGATAATACCCTGCTGCATCAATTACCGGTGCTGCATTGCTCATAAGTAACAGTCCTTCTTTACCTATATTTCTTTTCTCTGTTTTACCATCGATGGTAACTTCAATGGGTAAATCCATAAAGTAGTTATTGATTTTAACGAGGTATTGCCGATATCCAGTTTCTTTAATATTGATATCAAGTACATCCGTTGTTCTTAAATAAAAATCGAAAAATGGGGTGAGGTTCTTATCAGAAGCCTTGCTAAAAAGTTGTTCTACATCAGAGGTAGTAACAAAATTGCTATAAGTATATGCAGGATCCATTGCTAATTTTTTTAAAGTGGGAAAGAAAATAGTATCTCCAATAAGATACCTAAGGCTATGCATAAAAAAAGACCCCTTACCATAAATATCACCACCTGCATACGTTTCTTCTTCCGTTAATTCCTCCCCCTGAACCATTGCTTTTTTATTTTTCACACCTCGCTTATGTGTATTAATAATTTTGTCATAGGCTTCTTGTCCTCCCAATTCAAAAAAGCATAATGCTTCGGCGTATGTGGCAATCCCTTCCTGAATCCACATATGTGCCCAATCTTTATTGGTAACTTTGTTTGCCCACCATTCATGTGCATATTCGTGAAACAGGTTGGAAGAATAATCTTGTCCGCCTACTATTTGATAGTTAAATTTGTTTTGAAACGTAATCATCGTTTGATGTTCCATACCCGGATTGGGTACTTCAGCAATTCCAATTTTTTCTTTTACCCAAGGATATTCACCAAAATATTTTTCTAAAATCTTTGTATCCCTGATTTTTGTAGCTATTAATTTTTTGGCATGGGCAGTATCTACTTCTAACACATAATAATCAATTGGCACTTTATTGCCATTGATAGTAGTATACGTATCACTCACTACTTTATATTTAGCTATATTAAATACAACACAATAATTACTAATGGTATAATTCGTTTTCCAGTAATACGTTTTCTTGTTTTTATTAATAGTCGTTTTTTGTAAAAGTCCAGGTCCGGCCACCACTAGGTCAAGGGGTACAGTGATATTCATATCAACACCCTCGTTGGGCTCATCACTTGGATGGTCTTTACATGGAAAATAAACCTTCCCGCCTTCGCCTTGGCAATTAATGACCACCCATGGATTTCCGTTGTTGTCTTTTGTCCAGGTAAAACCACCTTTCCAGGGTGGTCTAACGGCAACGGGAGGTTCACCTCCGTATATAATATTTAGCTTTTGTTTGCCTGCAATAAATCCTGTTTTATTAGTAATGTAAATTTTATCGTCTTTCTGAACAAATGTTACCAACTCATTATTTACAAATATTTTATCTACCAACAGTAAATGCACAAGGTCTAATAAGATCGTATCAGATTTCTTTGCTAATAGTAAATCAATTTCAACATTACCCATAATCGTTTTTGCATCAATATTTACATCCAGGTTAATGCTGTAATGTCTGATATCCATATTGGCCTGAAGAGGATGCAACTTTCCTCCTGATGTCATATAACTAATGTCTCTGTTTTGACCATTCCCTTCATGTACAATACTTACTAAACAAATACAAAATAATAATGGCAGTAAGTAAGCGGGGATTGAATAAAATAATTTATGAAGTTTCTGAAAATTCATGTGTATAGTTTTAGCTTTTAAATTTAAGTATTTTTTAGTTATGAAACATATTCAAAATAACTGGTGCGAATTTTGGACAGATTGGGAGAAAGGAATTAACAGGAAAATACTACTTTTAAATATCAAACAAACATTGATTGCACCAAATTATATCTCATTGAACCCTCAACTTAACAAAAGCTATATGAATAAATATATCTTCAAAGGTCTACAACCATCTGCAAAATTATTTTGCTGCATTTTGCTAGTTACGTTATTACCTCAAATAGTTAATGCTACTCAAAAAAAGTCAAATAAAAAACCAAATATCATTTTTCTGCTAGCTGATGATCTTCGTTATAATTCATTGGGTTGTATGGGGAACAAAATTATTAAAACACCCAATATTGATTTATTAGCCAAAGAAGGGACTCTTTTTAAAAATTCATTTGCCACAACACCCATTTGTGCTATTAGCAGAGCAAGTATTTTTAGCGGACAATATTCAAAAAGGCATGGGATTCAGGATTTTCAGGCAGATTTTACCGAAAAGGCAAGAATGAATAATTATCCTGAAATATTAAGACAAAATGGTTTTTATACAGGATTCATTGGGAAATATGGTGTGGGGACACTTGGAAAAAGTAGGGGAGCAAATATGCCGGTTAAAGACTTTGATTATTGGAAAGGTTTCGAAGGCCATGGTGTTTACTTCTACAAAGATAAAAATAATCAATCGATTCATAGTACGGATATGATTGGGGACCAGTCAATTGATTTTTTAGAAACCAGAGATAAATCCAAACCTTTTTGTTTGTCGGTAAGTTTTAAAGCACCGCATGTGGAAGATGGTAATAGCATACATAACGGCTATTTATATAGCCCTTTTTATGAAAACTATTACAGTAATGTTACCATACCACATCCTGCGAATGGTGGCAATCAATTTTATAACGCCTTCCCGGAATCCTTTCGATTCGGTCAAAATGGCTTAGAAAATGAAGCCAGGGTACGTTGGGGTTTACGTTTTTCTACAGAAGAAAAATTTCAGGAATCAGTAAAATCTTATTATCGATTAATTACCGGCATTGATGATGCAGTTAAACGAATTGTTACAGAATTGAAAAAAGAAGGAGTAGATAAAAACACTGTTATTATTTTATCAAGCGATAATGGCTATTCTTTAGCTGATCATGGTTTGGAAGGGAAACGGTATGCCCATGATGTATCACTTCGTATTCCTTTGATAATATATGACGGTAGAAAAATAAAAAATAAAAAAGTTATTTCGAATATAGCTTTAAATGTAGATCTGGCACCTACCATTTTAAATTACGCAGGATTACCCATTCCAAACAGCATGCAAGGCAAAAGTTTGCAACCTTTGGTGGAAGGTAAAAACCCTGCATGGCGTAATGAATTTTATTATGATCATCTGTTTGAAACAAGTGGAACAAAAGTATATATTCCAAAATCGGAGGGCTTTGTTACACTTCGATATAAATATGCGAGGTACTTCAATGGAAATAACCCAAATGAATTTTTCTACGAAGAATTATTTGATGCCAGAACAGATTCTCTTGAAATTAATAACCTAGCTACTAAATCTGAAATGTCTACATTAAAAAATGAGTTGATTCAAAAAATGAAAATCCTAAGTACAATATTGAAATAAAATTTGTCCGGGGTTTGAAAGATGTTTTTTCACCTATTTATTTCTTCAAAGGTTCCTTTTGATAAACAATCCGCCCATTAATCATTGTCATTTCAATGGTAATGTTTTCATCAAAAATGAGTAGGTCAGCATCTTTGCCTATTTGTAATTTCCCCTTTTTATGATTAACTTTCATAATTCTTGCCGGAGTTTCAGTTATCATTTGAATGCTGTCTATTAAAGAAATGCCTGCAATCTGCATCATCGTTCTCACCAATCTGTCTGTTGTTGCTACGCTTCCTGCAAAAGAACTTCTATCGGGTAATTTTGCTACCCCATCTTCAACAATCACCCCTAGTCCGTTTGTAATATTGCCCAATATACTTTTACCTTCATGCATACCTGCAGCACGCATGGCATCTGTAATCAAGGCGGTATGTTGAGGGCCTTTGATTTTATAGATCAGTTGTAACAAAGGCGCCGGCAGATGTTTTCCATCAGCAATAATTTCTACATCCATTTCATCTAATAAATAAGCAGATTCTATTACTCCGGCAAAACGATAGGCATTCCTTCTGGTTACACCCGACATGGCTGAATAAAAATGTGTTGCGAGGCTATATCCATTTTGAAACGCTTCTAATACTTCTTCATAGATCGCATCAGTATGGGCAATGGCAGCCAATACACCCTTAGAGGTAATATATTTACCAAATGCAATGGCGCCTTTTAATTCAGGAGCAGCACTCCAACGTTTTATAAAAGGATAGTTCTCAAGAATTTCTTTGTATTCATCCGGATCGGGATCACGTATATATTTTGGATCTTGAGCGCCTCGTTGGTTTATTGAGAAATAAGGACCCTCCATGTGCATACCTATAAAAGTTGCGCCTTTTATATTTAATTTATGTGCAACATCATAAGCAGTAAGCGTACACAGTAAATCTTTTTTTTCACTAGTGAGTGTAGTTGGTAACATTGCTGTTGTACCATGCCTTGCATGTATTTGAGCAATTTGCAAAAAAGCTTCCGGAGTGCCATCCATAAAATCATGTCCGCCTCCACCATGCACATGAATATCTATAAAACCGGGAGAAATATATTTACCTTTCGCATCTATCTCATCTGCATCAGAAATGGTAATACCGCCCTCTTCAATAGCCTGAATAATCCCATCCTTAATCAAAACAGTTCCTTGTGGAATGATTCTATCGATTAAAATAATTTTACCGTTATAAATTTTTATGGTCCGATTCATGTGGTTGATTTTGCCGTCCATCGTCTTATTCGATGTCCGTACACAGCATAAAATACAAGATAAATATAACAGGGTAAAAGAACCCAATATGCTTCACGCACAGTAAAGTTATCCGCCAAATAACCATAGAGTAAAGGTAAGATGGCATTACCGCAAAGACCCATGATCATAACCGATGCGCCAATCTTGGTGAACTTACCCAAACTATCCAAAGCCAATGGCCAAATACCAGCCCAAACCAAGGAATTGGCAAGGCCTAATAATACGACGAACCAAATTGAGATATCGGTAGTATGCCCTAAAAAAATTACTTTTCCGTGGGTAAAAATAATTAGGAAAGTAAAAAGGGTACCCAATAAAGTACATATCCTAAGTGCATTTACTTGGCTGATAAATTTGGGAATACAAATGATACCTAAAATGTACCCGCAAATGGTTGCAGTTAAAGTATAGGATGGAAATACTTTCGCTTCCATCAAAGGTATCTGCATGGAATTGGCATAACCAATGATAGTATCAATCGCTATTACTTGGGTGCCTACATGAAGAAAAATACCCAGCGCACCCAAAACAAGGTGTGGAAAGGCAAGTATACTCTTCTTGTCGATATTTGCTGCTGCTAATTGTTCCGTTTCATGTTCTGTATCAATCTCTGGAAGTGGTGAATAACGAACTAGAAATCCTAACACTAACAATACAGTTCCCACACAGAGATAAGGTACAATTACCCTTCTGACCAATTCATCTAATGCATTTGCTTTTTCACCAGGGGCCATACTCGCAAGATTTGAAAACAAAGTGGTATCGGTTGCTTTTAAAATAACTGCGGCAAAAATTAAAGGTGCAAGTATTCCCGCTCCTTTGTTAAATATGCCCATAATACTGATTCGCTGTGCGGCACTTTCTTTAGGTCCCAACACAGTAATATAGGGATTGGCTGCTGTTTGTAAAACAGATAATCCGGCTCCGATGGTGAAGAG
>JAYTSC010000069.1:0-5031 GCA_043745885.1 Bacteroidota bacterium
TGAGCTTGAGAAAAAGTATGATGGTCATTTTAAAAACATTTTTGTTGCCATTAAAGATATTATGAAGAAGAAGGAACAACCTAGAGAAAGAATCGGGTTCAGAAAAGATTATTTATAAGTCAGAGCTTATCACAATTTGTGATAAGCTCTGACTTATAAATTCTAAAATTCAATGTCATAAATTTTTTCCTAAAAAAAGAGAATAGATAGATATTTGGCTAATAAACCAGCTACTGGTAATAATTATTAAACTGTTTTATTAAACTAGGGTTATGCATATTAACCATTCAATTTGTTTAATCATGGATTAAAACTTAGGGCAGTTTACGGGTCTGTCAGTTGAAGGTCTATGGATATAAATTAATGAAAGCTCAATGCCACCTTTATTTTGTGAAGCCGTTTTAAGTGAGGAAGAGTTGTAATCATAAGAAAGTCCTAGACGATAATCATTGAATTCTAAACCCAAGTATGGAATGATAGCATCGTTAAAACGTAGCCAGGTGCCAAAATAAAGGCTTGTTGGTTTAGAAACATCTGGTGTTGCAGTTAGCTGAATCGCTGCCCCAACCATCGTTTCTGAGGCACCTCCCTGAAACATTTGCAAAGCATTTAAATGAAGTGTAGTAGATTGACCTAATGGAAAATAACCGCCACCATGGAAAGTAGTTCTGGGATTTAAGGCAAATTGGGCACCGGTAAAATTTTGGATTGGCCGATTAATATGGTACATACTGATACCCAAATAAAAATTATTGCGTTCAGAACTACTACCATTATAAATTAAACCTGCATTTACATCAATATAGTTGGAGTTTAAGGTTGCTCCATTGAACACTTCTGAGGAAACCCCGGTAAAACCGTTACTCGTTAATTGATCTTCAAAAGTAAGGTTGGCAGTATTGATAAGCATATTTGAATAAGTAACCTGAAAACCGCCCCCCAATTGATTATTGCCATCTTCATCGAGCCCTTTATGATAGGCTGTTGATAAAGACGCGTAATTGAATTTTACAGCACCATTTGAACTATTGTCATTATAACCTACAACGCCTAATCCCCAAGTATCGTTATTAGCAATTCTATTTTGAAAAATGTGAAAATCAGCCGAAGCTGTTGCTGTGGTAAACGCATTATTAATAGAAGGCCATTGATTACGGTAGTTGCCTGATATTCTATAGTCGCCAAAAAATTTACCGGTTAGCGCAGGGTTTAGTGTTAGTGGTGAAGAGAAGAATTGGGAGAAATGAGGATCCTGTGCTGAGGTATAATCCAACAAAAAAAAGGAAAGATAAAGTATAAATAGCTTTTTCATAAACAGCACAGAATATCAAATTTAAGTGATTCTGTTGAAGATGATGGGGTTCATTTACCAATATTATAGCTGTCTTAACGATTCATTTAGAAATTTAGTTGCCTTAAGTTATATTAAGACTGCAGTTTAGTTCCAAATGCCAGGTCTCCGGCATCCCCCAAACCGGGTACAATATAGCCCTTAGCAGTAAGTTCATCATCGATATCTCCACACCAAATTTTAATATCTTCCCCACATTCTCTATGAATAAACTCTATGCCCACAGTACAAGCGATAGCCACAACTACATGGATTTCTTTTGGGGCTCCTTCATCTTTCATATATTGTATCGTTTTCACAATAGAAGAACCGGTAGCCAACATAGGATCGCTTATAATAATGATTCGATCATCCAAAGCAGGACAACTCATGTATTCTAGACTAATCTCAAAAGATCCATCCCTGTGATGTTTGCGATAAGCTGAAATAAAAGCGTTATCTGCTTTATCAAAATAATTCAACATGCCATTATGTAAGGGTAATCCAGCACGTAAGATAGTAGCAAGAACAGGTTGAAACTCCAGCATTTTACTGTCATGTGTTCCCAGGGGAGTAGGAACCTCTACTGTTTTCCAGGGTAATGTCTTGCTTATTTCATATGCCGCAATTTCACCTATTCTTTCAAGATTTCTTCTAAATCTTAATCTGTCGTTCTGCACATTGGTATCTCTTAGTTCAGCTATCCAGTTACTAACCAAACTATGTTGCTCACTTAAATTGACTATCATGCTAAACCAAGATTAAATTTGAAAAGATTACCTCAAAACTAAATTCTATCGGTTGTAATTGAAAATTTATGTTTTAAGACTTACTCAGGCCAATATTTGTTTACTTTGAACTTTTTTTTATTTCGTTCCAAAAAATTCTGTTCCTTTAATTAAAATAAGTATGTATTATGAATAAAATTGCCACCTTACTCATTCTTTCATTTTGCCTGTGTTACTGCAAAACTGATAAAAAAGAGCTGAGTTTTGATAAAGAAACTTATGAAAAAGTAAAAGAAACCCTGGCAGATAAAGAAAAAAATAATCCCGCCAAATTTTTAATGGTATATAGTCATCAGAGAAAAAATCTAATTGGACAAACGGTGGTTATCGGAAACTTTTCAAACTTGGCAACCATTTGTACCTATAAAGATATTGAGATCCGGTTGTCTTTTTTCAGTAAAACCGGTGTAAAGCTTGATGAGGGCTTAGAAACCATTTATGAAAACATTGGTCCAGGTAAAATAGTTAAATTCAAAACAAAATATTTCACACCCAAAGGAACGGATAGTGTGGCAATTAAGGTAACTAAAGCAACAGGAGGGGTGAAACATTAACTGCTAATTTTAAATAGTAATCTTTCTAATGAAAATACTACACAAAAGAAAAGCGATCTCCATCAAAGAGTCCCTTATCACTTAATTTTAAATGAGGGATTACCAATAACGCCATAAAACTCAAAGTCATGAAGGGAGCCGCTAATGATGAACCCATCGATTTGGCCATTGCATCAATTACTGTATAACTTTCCGCTACTTTGTATCCATCTTCAATACTCATTAGGCCAGCAACAGGTAAACCCAATACACTTTCTTCATCTGCCGTACAACAACTTACACCCCCTTTTTCCTTAATCACAAGGTTAATAGCTTTTGTTAAACTTACATCATCAACTCCCACTGCTACGATATTATGACTGTCATGTGCAACTGATGAAGCGATTGCACCTTTTTTGAATCCGAAATTTTTAATAAAGCATTTTGCAACTGGCGCAGGATGGTAACGGTTAATGACCACCATTTTTAAAATATCATTTTCGATATCACTAATCCATTCATCATTCAATTCTTTACCGTCTAATTGTAATCGATTGGTGATTAACTGACCATCCAATGCTTCCATCACAGGAATTTTTCCTTTGAATATGGGATAATTTACTTTATTAATGATTAGATCTTTGGGTTCGATTTCAGAACATTCAAATTGATTAATGGGAAATTCTTTAACTGATTGAATAAATGATTTACCATTTTCAGCAACCATTTCACCGTCAATAAATGTTTGAATAATTGTAAAATTCACCAAATCCTTTGCAACAATAAAATCGGCAGGGTCGCCTTCCCTTAATAAACCAATGTCTAAATTATAATGCAAAACCGGGTTTATACAGGCTGCTCTTAAAACATTGAACAAATCAATTCCTTTGGCAATAGCTCTTGCGCAAAGTAAATTAATATGCCCTGCAACTAAACTGTCGGGATGTTTGTCATCGCTGCAAAACATCATCATTTTCGGATGATCTTCCAGTAAGTCAATTAATGCGTCAAAATTTTTTGCTGCACTACCTTCACGAATCAAAATTTTCATTCCATGCTCCAGTTTGTCAAGGGCTTCTTCAGAAGTAAAGCATTCATGGTCTGTTGAAATACCTGCTTCAATATATTGTTTTGCTTTTTCACCCATTAAACCCGGAGCATGTCCATCAATCGGTTTTCCGACGGCATGAGAGGCCGCAATTTTTTTCATAACTTCTTCATCTTTGCTTAAGACCCCGGGGAAATTCATCATTTCACTCAGGTATTTGATCTCGTCTTTCGCAAGTAGCTTTTTTACATCATCACTATTGAGCCTGGCGCCGGCTGTTTCGAAAATCGTGGCAGGCACACAACTTGGAGCACCGAAATTAAATTTAAAGGGCACTTTTTTGCCATTATCAATCATAAATTCTACACCTTCCATTCCACAAACATTGGCTATTTCGTGGGGATCACTTACTGTGCCCACCGTGCCATGAACAACTGCCAGTCTTGCAAATTCACTGGGTATGAGCATACTACTTTCGATGTGCACATGGCTATCTATAAATCCGGGTAGGATGAAATTGTTCGTAGTCAAATTTGCTTTTTCAATTTCACTTATTGACTGGATCCGTCCATTTTCAACAATAATTTCTGCAGGATAAATGGTCTTTTTCCAAACATCTACAAGCTTACCGCTAAATGTATAAGAACCTGTTTGCATAATACTTTCGGTTAAATAAGGCATAAATTAGGTTAAAGCCGAACATAAACTTGTGTAAGCTGTTTATATTTGACAACTAATTACAACGAAAGTAAGTATATGAAAAAAATTATTGGAGGTTTGTTTTTAATGCTAGTAACGCTAACTCTTCAATCTCAATCAGTTGAAGAAATTCTTACGAAATATGAAGCTGCGGTAGGTGGTAGAGAAAAACTAGAGGCTGTTAATCAGTTGCAGGTATTCAGTAATTTAAAAATGGGGATGATGGGACAGACCATTGAACTACCCCTCACTTTGATTAGAGAAAAAGGCAAATTATTTCGTAGACAATTAGGTGGTATTATGGGTATGGGGGAGAGTTTTACTATGCTAACTGATACATCCGGGTATGTTTTTATTCCAGCAATGAGGGGGTTTGGAGACCAACTGGGGAGCCCGGCAAATGTTACTAAAATAAGTCAAAGCGAAGTTTTAGCACAACAATATGAATTAGATTGTTCCGGTGCTTTTGGTGAACTGGTTAACTATACTGCTAAAGGCCATAAAGCAGAATTGTTAGGAACTGAAAAAATAAGTAAAGTACTTTGTTATAAAATTAAAATGACCCTTAAAACAGGCCAAGTTGTAACCTATTTCATTGATAATCAAACATTTTTGGTTAGGCAAGTTGAAGCC
>JAYTSC010000070.1:0-6653 GCA_043745885.1 Bacteroidota bacterium
TTACAAAATAACGATAAGTATTCATATTTTTATTATTCTAAATGTAATTACGGAGATAACGATAGAAAAATGATACAATAATTATACTTCTAGCATTAAGTGGCTATTTGTATTAATTCCATATAAAAAATTGCCACAGTTACACGGACCTGTTTGCCTATAGGTAAGTCTGTTATTGTGGTAAAAATATTCGCCTAATTTAATTTGCCATAATTGAAACAGCAACTAAGAATACATTTTTATTTAAATAGCTTAGCCACAATATTTGCTCCTACTTTCTTACCTCCTTCAGCTCCTGCATTTACGCCACTACGATAATGTATACCTCCATAAACCCTACTGATCGATGCCTCAGAAGCCGCTTCTTGGAATGAATTAAAATGCCTTTGCATTCCTATATATCGCAGATCGCTGGTATCTTGAAATGAAAATTTATCTCCATACAGTTTGGTAAGCACCACCGCAGCCGATGCGGTTATGGTACTATGCCCACTAGTATATTCCGGAAAGGGAGGAGTTTGTAAATTAGGAACCCAGGATTTATCAATGAGCTCATTAATAACGGTAACAGGCCTTACAACATTACTACGGTACTTTTCATCCCAACAGGAAATAAATGCGTCGTACAAAGCAATGGAAGTTAAAGCATACCCTTCCGCTGTTTTTACTGCATCTGCTTTGCTTTCTTTTGCAGCAATGGCTGCAATACCCATCCAGTGACCTCCAGGTGTGATTTTTTTATTGCCAAACATCATATGTCCGGAATGTTCTATTACGAAAGGATTGTCATCCCAATATTTCGCAATAAGTCTTTGCTCATCCGTTATGTTCTTTCCAATAAGATAGACTTCTTTTACTTCCTTCATAAATATACTATTGGTATCCTTACTATATACTGGTGGTCTAACCGGCATGAACTGAGAAGCTGAGTCAAGTAACATGGGTTGCATAGTATTCCAACACCATTCAATTCCGTCAAGATAATCTGGTGGGGTTGGCCTCCATTTACCCGGCGTCTCAGAGCCCAAATATTTTGGCTTACCACGAGATTTTAAGTACCCGTCTGTTTTCGCTCTTGCAAGAATAACTTTTGCAATGGTATCTCCAAAGTCAACAGACCGATTAAACGTATCATCTGCCAATTGATCCCTGAACTTAGCATAAACCGATTCTTCATAGTTTTTTATGGAATCAACAGAAAATACTTTTACATTTCTCACTACTGTAAAAAATGCTTTCGTGGCAGCTAGTGTGTAATTATATTCTTTACCGGCAATAGGTTGTGGAATTTTTCCAAATCCTTTCAATTTTTCTGCAATCGATTCCAACCCAGGTTTAGCAAATCGAATGGCTTCAAAAGACGCCAAGGAAGAATACACATAAATTCTGCTCGCGACAGGAGGCGTAAAAACGTCATAAATAATTACCTGCGTAAGTTGATCCTGATTCTGGTGAAGAATCTCAGCATCACTGATCATAGACATTTTTTTTGATTTACAACCTATTATCAGTAGCAAAAAAGAGATAAGAAATAATTTGTAGCTTTTCATTGTACTAAATATTAATATTATTTGATCGTTGTCATTGGCAGAACCCTTCCTGAAAAAATTAGTTTATGATTAACCTTGTCTTTGGTGTTCGCTTTTACTAGAATACTCTTTTTTTGAATACCCGGATGCCATTTTGTTGAAAAAATGGCAATTATATTTCCTTCTGTTCCCGGCTTAATTGGGACCTCGGGAAAATCAACAATTGTGCATCCGCAACTTGGCCGAACCTGATTGATAAATAATAATTTATTCCCTGTATTTAAAAAAGTGAACCACAACCTCACAGTATCTCCTTCCTTTACAGTACCAAAATTAAGCAAAGTATCTTTCCATTTAATCATCGTATACTGATTAGTATCCAATTGTGCAATAATAGATGATTTAACAGATTGCACCTCTTGCGTTTTATTTTTACAAGATATAGTCAGCAAAAACAAAATACTTATTGAAATTAGAACAAGTAAACTTTGATAATAAAAACCCTTCAACGATTTCATGGCTAGATTAGGCTAAAAATAGGATCTTAATCATATTTTGTTAGTTACTGATTTTTCTACTCCTGTCCTTATTATCAAAAATCTCAACCCATTCAATATCCGGTCCCACAATTATTGATTGGGTAGATTGAGACAAAAAGGAACTTCCGTAATAAAATTCCTGTTTCCTCATTT
Source organism: Bacteroidota bacterium (assembly GCA_043745885.1). GTDB lineage: Bacteria > Bacteroidota > Bacteroidia > Chitinophagales > Chitinophagaceae > Sediminibacterium. Next base: position 2,222 of record JAYTSC010000070.1, read on the forward strand.
TGCCCGTTTTTAGCTTAATCATTGCATATTTATCAGTAATACCCACTGGAATCGTTTTCAACAATTGATTAGCTTTATAAATTTTCAAAGGTCCTCTGTTGGTACTTGCAGCAAGTAAAGGTTTCCCGTTACTATTATTTATTCTAACAAGAGCCTTGCCATTACCCGGCAGATAAATGCCGCTTTGTAAAATAGAAAGTGGAATAAAACCACCTTGCCCGTCTCCTTTCAGAAAAAGCCCATTCATAGCATCATACCTTCCCACCGACACTTCTGTACCATAATCATTCCCATTAATTACCAGATCAAGATTTCCATCATTATCAAAATCTTCAACTACCATACCATTTAAAACAGACAACTGAGTTTCTAAAGGCAACATTGACATTGTAAATTTTCCCTTTCCATCATTACGGAGATATACAGAAGAAAAATAATTGGCCTCAACTCGTAAGGCTGATTTTCTTTGTGCATCGGTTAACACTTTATCCATCCCTGCAGTTGCATAAGATTTATAGTTTTGGAAGAGGGTCCGCATACTGATCAATTGTTTTACCAGATCATCTCTTGTTGCTTCTGGAAACTCTTTCTTCTTCCCTTCTCTATCTGGTAAATAAAGAGAAGGTATTGCATCCAGCGTTCCATTTTTATCAAAATCAGCAGCTGTAATAGCAACAGGCATTTCTTCAGTTGCTCTGAAAAAAGAGTTTCTTCCCAGATTGCCAACTATATAATCTATATCTCCATCATTGTCAAAATCTCCTGCACTAATTGTGTTCCACCAACCGGTTTTGTTTTCCAAGCCTGTTCCGGAAGTAATCTTTTTAAAGGTTCCTTTGTCATTTTTTAATACCGTAATCGGCATAAATTCACCGGCAAGAATAAGGTCAGGCCATCCATCATTATCAAAGTCTGTAAATAAAGCATCACATACCATTCCAATATTTTCGAGGTCTTTCGCTACGGTTTTTGTTACATCAGTAAAAACGGGCACTCCACCTTTTGAATCATTTCGAAAAATAAAACTAGATACAGGTTTTGGATAATTCCAAGGGTCTACCCTACCTGAAACAAACAAGTCCAGATCGCCATCTTTATCATAATCTATTGCGCGTACACAAAATTTACTTGTGTAATTTACAGGCAACGCTTTTTCATTAATGATAAAATTCCCTTTCCCATCATTAATATATAATTTGTCCTGATAGGTGTCGGTATTGTGTTCATTCTCATAACCGCCACTGGCTACATAGAGATCAAGGTCTCCATCACCATCAGCATCAAACAATAATAAACCAAGGTCTTCCCATCTTTTAAAAGCGTTTCCATCTTTTTCAATTATTTTTTTCTCGATAAATGTTCCATTAGGCTGTTGCAAAAAAGCTATTGCACTGTTTTCAAATGAACCCCCACTTATTATATCCTCTAATCCATTGCCATCAATATCACCAACCGCAAGTCCTGGCCCATATTCAGATAATTTATGAGGGATTAATTTCTGTACATTAAAATCAATATAATCCCTTTCCTTGTGTTGAAAATTAACACCAACAGATCGGGTTATTTCAGTAAACAATGCATCTTGTACTAAAATGGATGTTTGAATCTTTACAGTATCCATCGCATCGTGCATGGATAGTTTTATTACCTGATTTACCGCTACCTGATGTAAGTATTGCATTTTCCCATTTGGCCATTGTACAATTAGTGTATCAATAACATTTACTTTTCCTAATCCAAAATGTGCTATCGGTTGATCGGAAGATAGATAACCTCTGTAGGGGGTATATTCCCAAACTTGTTGTTTACCATGATCATATTTAATTTGAACCATCGCTCCTATTCCGGCGATATTCATACTATCTCCTGTAAAAGAAAGTTGTAGATAATTATTCCTTTTCTCTTTTGACACATCATTTGTTGTGTTCTTTAATATAGTTGCTTCATCATTAATATTATTTATTATCAGATCCAGGTCGCCATCATTATCCAGGTCGGCATAAGCAGCACCATTAGAAAAAGTGGGCGTATTCATTCCCCATTCTTCGGTTACATTGCTGAAAGTGATGTCACCATTATTACGAAAAGCATAATTGTGCAATTTTACCTCAGGTATTTGTGCGAGTAACTGTTTTTTAGAAGCTACACTATATGACATATTTCTAAACCCCACAAAATCATGATCAGTTACATCTTTCGGAAAACCATTGGTAATCAGGATATCCCTGTTGCCATCATTATCAAAATCAGCCACTACCGGTGCCCAACTCCAGTCAGTTTCTGCTATACCTGCAAAAAAAGAAATTTCACTGAATATGGGTGGACCTATCGTATCATTTTGTCCAACCCTTGGGCCACAGTTCAATTGTAAAGTATTGCGAACATATTGGTACCCGTATCCAAAATAATCGCTGTTTTGGTAGGTTTGGTAACTGTTTGGATTTAACATCATCTTTTTACGGTAGTTATCTTCCGGATCCATATCTAACGCAATAACATCAGCTAATCCATCATTGTTGATATCAATCACATCATTCCCCATTGCATTGGCCGATGTGTGTTTAAAATAGGTGGTCATCTGGTTACTGAATGTGCCATCATGGTTATTAATCCATAATAAATCATTCGACAAATAATCGTTGGTTACATAAATGTCTTTCCATCCATCTTTATTAATATCAGCAACAGTGGCTGCATGGCCATACCCCTCCGTCATAATACCTGCTTCTTTCGAAACATTTGTAAAAAAGGGATGATTTAGTTTTTTACTCATGTCATTCCTATAAAGCTTATCTGTGTTTGGATGACTACCATCTTTCATAACCGGACGAAACCGATTGGGAAAATCTCCTTTTATGATTTCATTGTTTACCAGATAAACATCTAGGTCTCCATCATTATCATAATCGAAAAAAACAGCCTGAGTACATTGACTGGTATCAGCTAAACCATATTCCTCTGCCATTTCAGCAAAAATGGGAATTCCATTTTTATCATTCCCCTTATTGATGTACAAAAGATTTTTACGTTTATTCACATCTCTTAAAAGAGTAGTAGAAACATAAATATCTTGTTTCCCATCATTATTAATATCAACGATGGCTACTCCTCTGCTCCAACTTCCATTTCCGGCAACCCCTGCTTTTTCTGTAACATCATCAAATTTAAAATCGCCTTTATTCAGGTATAATTTATTAGATACCTGATTACCTGTAAAATAAATATCCGGCTTACCGTCGCCATTGAAATCACCTATGCCAACGCCACCACCATTGTAAACATTTTCAAAATCTAATACATTCACTGAATCTGATTCATGAATGGTATTATTAAAATGAATACCTGAATAATTTGAAGTAATGGTTTCAAACTTAGAAGATTTGTTGGAACAAGAAATGAAAACGACTATCAATGTTACGCATACTGCATATTTCAACATGGCATTGTAATTTATTCGAAAATTTTATTTTGTTACATGCAAAATTTATTTTTTCAAAATCTTCATATAAAATTATTTACATCCAACCGCTTAGAACATGAGTGGCGGAGGTAGTCGCGGAGACTTACATCTTTTAGGATATGATGATCATAAAAGCATACTATATTCGAATTTGGATGTAAAGGTAGTACAAAAAAAAGAGGTAGGTGATTAGCCTACCACTTTTTACTATTTACATTTACTCAAAAATTAATAACCCGGATTTTGAACAAGTGTTGCTTTACCGGCAACAGAACTTTGGTCAATTTGATTTTGTGGTATTGGGAAGTAGTTACTAGTTGCTTTTACAGTTACCCCTTTCAGGAATGCACGTAAAGTAGACTCGTAATTCACATAAGCCTGTAAGGTAGTTACCGTCTCACCCCATCTGGTAATGTCAAAGAAACGATGTCCTTCCATAGCCAATTCAAGTTTTCTTTCAAAACGCACTGCTTTTCTAGCCGTTGCCTGGTCAGCAAAACTTGTATATAAACCAATATTATAATTGGCAGCATCAGTTCCTCCAGCGGTTTTTACAAAACCTGCCGGATTAGCTGCTCTTGCACGAACCAAATTAACATAGATAACTGCTTGTGGTAAAGAACCTGCTTCCACCTCTGCTTCTGCTGCCCAAAGCAATACATCAGCAAAACGGATTAAAGTATAGTTATTAGCTGTTACGCCGGAAGTCCAGAAAGATTTGTCAGTTAATACACCTTGCTGAGATTTTTTATAGGTATTCTTAATGGGTGCATAAGGACCGGAGTAAGCTTGATCACGAATCCACTGCTGTCCAGGGTGGGGACCCCAATCACGGTAAGGAATACCTCTTCTACCTACTGTCCAGTCCAGTCTTGGATCTAGACTACCGGTTTCCGGTGTAAATAGTTGTATACTCAATAAACCATCATCACTTTTTACAGTTCTGGTTACATTATATCCACTTGTAGGGAA
>JAYTSC010000071.1:0-3905 GCA_043745885.1 Bacteroidota bacterium
GGATTTTTAAAATAAATATGATTTCACGGATATTAAAAAATTGAATGGGACAAAAGATCATAATCATCATATCAAAATCCCCGAAATCCGCGATTAATAAAACAACTAATCCAAATAATCATACCAAAATCCCCGAAATCCGCGATTAGTAGTGGAAGAAAATCTCAGTTGCTCCATACCCAAAACGTTGGTCATACTGATTGATGAATGTTTTTACTTCACGCTTTACTTTCAGTATTTCATGAATTTCATCGCGTAGTTTTCCGGTTCCAACTCCATGAATAATAATTAAAGGAGTCTGTCTGTGAATGATGGAAAGCTCCAACCATTTTTGAAATTCATTGAGTTGTATTGTTAGTATTTCAAAATTGCTCAAATGCTTCCAATCATCCGATAGCTTTTCGATATGTAAATCTACTACCGATCTGGCCAGTTCCAGGTTTTGTGTGCCTTTAGAAGCATCATAAACTTTGTAACCTTTGGCGGTTAATGAATTTAGTTCAAAAAAAGAGTCATTTGATTTGTCGGGATATTCTGTAAATAATTGATAAGAAATAACCGGTTCATTTTTTTCTTTCATTTCTTCAATTTTCTGAAAAACTTGTTTGGGTTTCAATTTCAAAGAAGCTTCAAAATGTAAGGCCTTCTTTTTATCAGGCAAGAGCAAAGAAAAATCAAAGGAAAAATAAGGACTGTCATTTACCGATTCGAAAGCTATATCATGTAAATAAAAATCATGAAATGCAGCGATCTCGCTGGTTAATTCAAAATTAGTATTTCCAAGAAATTGTTGCGTATACACAAAGCGATAAGGAATGTATGTCTTGTTGATCAGGTGTATTTTCAGCAATTCCACAATCTGGTCATTAAAATCATCCAATGAAAATTTCGGAATAAAAGCTAACCAAACACCATCTGATACTTTTATTTTGTTTGGCTGCGGCTTTTCTTTGGGTAGTTGATCAATGAAAACCTTTTTAGGAATCGTTTTTTCTGGGAAAAGTTTCTTTTCAGTAAATCTTTTAAAATAAGGAAAATCAATCTGGTCCATATAAGCGGGGAACTTTACTCCCCGCACTTCTATCATCACCATTTGATCGTTCATTAGTTCTACAACCTTTCCTTCTTCGTTGCTCAGGAGAACGATTATTTCATCACCCAATTGGTACTTCATTACTTAGTATATTAATACAGACAAAGGTAGTATTTAAACGCGGCGCGAAGACGCAGAGATAGTTTTAAAATATTCAAAATGTCTCAAAAAATAAAAATTAGGCAGATGCCAATTTACTTCTCTTCCTACCGTACAAAAAATAAATAGTAAGCCCCAACCCCATCCATGCAAAGAACCAAAGCCAACTGATGGGTGGAATTTCAATCATTAAATACAAGCAGCTTAAAGCACCAATTACAGGAATTACCGAGTAGCTATGTAAAAAACTTTTGATTGCAGTAATGATGGCAATTACTAAAAACACTAAAAACAAGACCTCCTGGTAACCTTCCGATGAAATATTGTTTAACGCCTCACTAATGTGGTTACGAAATAGAAATAAGGTTACCCCAACAATTAAAGGTATTAAGTATTTACCATTGATGTAAGGAAGTTGAAAAGCACCACCGCCCTTTACTTTGTTTATTTTTGGCAAAACCAATACCCCAAAACAAACCAATACAAACGCAAACAAAGTTCCAATACTGGTAAGGTCTGTCATGGTACTGCTCGAAACAAATAGAGCAGGAATTCCCACCATAAAGCCTGTAACAATTGTTGCAAAGGAAGGAGTATGAAATCGAGGATGAACTTTCGAAAATTGTTTGGGTAATAAACCATCTCTACTCATACTCATCCATATTCTGGGTTGCCCTAATTGAAATACCAATAATACACTGGTAGTGGCCACAACAGCACTAATTGAGATGAGGTAACTAATTTTATTTAAATGTAATTTTTCAAAAACATAAGCTAAGGGATCATTCACTTTTAACTCACTGAAATGTACCATCCCCGTTAATACCAAAGCAATTAAAATATAGAGTACCGTACAGATTATTAAAGAATAAATCATTCCCCTTGGTAAATCACGTTGCGGATTTTTACATTCTTCTGCCGTAGTAGATATGGCATCAAAACCAATATATGCATAAAAAACAGCTGAAACCCCTGCTAATACGCCCCCAAATCCGTTGGGAAGAAATGGATCCCAGTTTTTGGTGTCCACATAAAAGAATCCAATCACAATCACAAAAATGATAACAATGACTTTAAATATCACCATAAAATTGGTACTCCTTTTACTCTCTTTTATTCCAATATATGCCAATATGGTAATGAGAAAAACGATGATCAAAGCTGGGAGATTCAGAATCATTTTCCATCCGGCAATTACCGGAGCATGCATTATGGCATCATATCCCATTTTAGCATTCTTACTTAAAGTTTCAAGGGTTTTTCCATTGGCTAAAGATTTCATTGCTTCTTCGTAACCCACCTGCGCATTCCCTGCATTTGTGGCTAGCCATCCGGGTAATCCCATATGAAACCCTTCCAGCAGATTATTAAAGTAACCACTCCAACTTATGGCAACTACAATATTTCCAATGGCATATTCGAGTATCAATGCCCAACCAATAATCCAGGCTACTAACTCACCAAAAGAAACATAGGCATAAGTATAGGCACTGCCTGCAATGGGCACTCTGCTGGCAAATTCTGCATAACATAAAGCACTAAAACCACAGGTAACTGCCGTAATCATAAAAAGAAATACGATACCCGGTCCCCCATTGAATGCTGCTGTTCCAATGGTTGAAAAAATACCGGCACCTATTACAGCGGCAATACCCATAAAAGTTAGGTCTCTAACACCCAATACTTTTTTCAAACTTCCACCACCATGACCATCACTAAGACCTGAAGCTGAATCTGCAACAATTTTATCAATCGATTTTTTTCGGAAAAGGCTCGAAGGCATGTTTTGGCTTTTTGAGTTTATGGCTAAAGCTAAGAGAAAAAATGCCAAAAGTCAAAAGACTAAAAGTAATCTCACCTTAGCCTTTCTATTGGCGCATCTTTAATAGTCTCTTTGTATTAAATACGCAGCCAGTTCTGCCAATGGTTTCTTGCGAATAGACATCACAGCGATATCTTCCAGATCTTTTAAGGCTGTTTGCAGATATTTCTCCTTCAATTCTTTTGCCCATTGGTCAACGCCGCAATCTTTGAATATGGTTAATACCTGCTGTACTTTATCTGCCGGTTGGTGACTCATTAAATTTAGTAAATCTCGTTTCTGGGTGGGATTGGCAGCTTCAAGTGCAAGAATTAATAAGAATGTTTTTTTATTCTGGCGAATATCACCTCCTACTTCCTTACCAAATTTTGCCGGGTCACCAAAAGCATCCAGGTAATCATCCTGAATCTGAAAAGCAATACCCAGGTTTTTTCCAAAGGAATACAAATGCCGACAATTACCGTCACTGGCTCCACCCAAAATAGCACCCATTTCTAAACTGGCTGCTAGTAATACCGAAGTCTTTAAACTGATCATTTCAATATACGTATCAAGTGAAACATTCTTCATTTTTTCAAAATCAATATCCAATTGTTGCCCTTCACAAACCTCTTTGGCAGTTCGGTTAAATAACCCCATAATTCTTGGTAGATATTGTGTATTTATTTTATTCAAATACTCATATGCCCTTATCATCATTACATCACCTGTTAACAAAGCTGTATTAGTGCCAAACTTCATATGAACAGTTTCCATACCACGCCGCAATGGAGCTGCATCCATAATATCATCATGAATAAGCGTAAAATTGTGAAACAATTCAATAGCAGTTGCCACTTCATATGCGTCTGGATTGATGTTTGCAAATAATTCATTTCCCATTAAACACAT
>JAYTSC010000072.1:0-4264 GCA_043745885.1 Bacteroidota bacterium
AATCGAAACTATAATTTAGATTTGTCTAAATTTAAAAATGTATCGGAGTTTTATTTTCTTGTTGATTCAGTTACTGCCTATGTGGGTTATGGCACAGCAGGACAATGCGTTTTCAAAACCTTCAAACACATTTACAGGAAGGATTTTAGATAAAACGGAAAATAGTCCCATTCCTTTTGCAGTGATTTTTATAGCAACTGCCAAAGAAAAATACATGAGTGATACTTTGGGTAATTTCAAAATTACAAATTTGCCAAAGGGTAAATACTTATGTAAAATTACCAGCAATGGCTACACAACACTACTCAAAGAAATATCCATTCCAGGAACGGCTGTATTTTATCAGCTAGCCATAGAAACCCAATTGGAGCAAGTAACAGTTACCGCAGTAACGGGTGCGACAAAAATCAGAAAAACACCATTATCAATAAATATAGTATCCCAAAAAGAATTGAATCGAGGTACTAGTACCAACATTATTGATGCGCTGTTGAAATCTGTACCGGGTATTAGCGCCATTACTACAGGCCCCAATATCAGCAAACCCTTTATTCGGGGCCTTGGTTATAACCGAGTGCTAACCTTGTACGATGGAATCAGACAAGAGGGACAACAATGGGGCGATGAACATGGAATTGAAATTGACAATTATGGCATTAATAAAGCAGAAATTGTGAAAGGACCCGCAAGTCTACTGTATGGATCAGACGCTGTTGCCGGAGTGGTAAATCTATTACCGGAAAAACCGATTGATACTGATGGAAAAATAAAAGGAAGCATTACTTCAGAATATCATTTCAATAATGGAATGATCGGGAATAGCTTGGGCTTACAGTATAAACAAAAAACATTTTGTTGGTCAGCCCGTGCATCACTAAAATCTGCCATGAATTATCAAAATCCTATTGACCAAATTGTTTATAACACCGGATTCAATGAAACAAATCTTTCCCTGATGACAGGTTTGGAAAACCTTACAAATAAAACATATCTGCATTTTACACTTTACAACAACTTACAAGAGATTCCGGACGGTAGCCGGGATTCAATAACCCGTTCTTTTACTTACCAAGCGAATGAATCAGGTTCTGATGATATCAAGAACAGACCACTAGTTTCCAATGAGAAATTAAGAACTTACCAAATCTCACCCTTACATCAACAGATACAACATTATCGTGTATACCTAAAAGGAAATTATTCAATTAGAAAGGGAGAATTATCTACCCATCTGGGTTTTCAACAAAATAAGAGAAGAGAATTTAATCACCCAACAGTTCCCAATCAAGCCGGCTTGTTTGTTGTACTGAATACCCTAAATTACGAAACCATTTATAATCGACAAGGAGTAGGTGGCATTCGATATACTTTTGGAATGAATGGAATGTATCAGGTTAACAAGAATAAAGATGCTACAGACTTTCCCATACCTGATTATCGGTTGTTTGATATCGGTTCTTTTGTGTTGATTAAAAAAGAATTGAATAAAACAGTTATTACCGGAGGGGTTAGATTTGATAATAGACACATTCAATGGCAGAATTTTTATACCCGTAAAGAAAGCACAACCGATTTTCCGAAACAGGTATTCTTTCCGGACACATCCGCAGCAACAGTTAATTTTTTAGCCTATAACAAAATCTTCAACGGATTCTCCGGCAGCCTGGGTTTTGTTTTTAATCCTTCCAACTCATTTTCAATTAAAGCAAATCTGTCAAGTGGATACAGAAGTCCTTCTATTCCTGAAATAGGATCAGACGGATTAGACCCCGGTGCCCACATTTATTATATTGGCAACAGAAATTTTATTCCTGAAACAAATATCCAGGCTGATATAGGTTTTTTTGTCAACTATCCTAATGTTGAGGCTAATGTTGAATTATTCAATAACCAAATCAACAACTATATTTTTTTTCAGAAGCTTTTTGATGCCAATGGTCAACCACTTGAAATTGTACCGGGAAATTTTACCTATCAATACAAACAAGGTAGTGCCAGAATTTATGGAATAGAGGCCCATGTATCCATTCATCCTACTGTATTTCCTTGGCTTACTTTACAGAACAACCTTTCTCTCATTACCGGCATTAATACAGATGCCGAATCGTTAAAAACCTTGGGTAATGATGCAAAGTACCTCCCACTAATTCCACCTTTTAGAACAGTAAGTCGACTTAGAATTAATATTCTTCGAAAAAAACAATTTCACAATGATTTTTTTATTCAAACAGAGATAGAAACCAATGCTACCCAAAACAAGTTTTACGCCGTAGATAATACGGAAACCCAAACACAGGGTTATTCTTTATTTAACTTTGGTGCCGGCATTAGTTTTGTGAATAAAAAAGATAAAACCATCTGTCAGTTTTTCATCAATGCAAATAATTTATTCAATACTGCTTATCAATCGCACCAGAACCGATTAAAATATTTCGAATACTTTAATTCCTCCCCGCAAGGTCATTCTGGCATTTATAATATGGGTAGAAATATAGCAGTGAAAGCCATTTTTACATGGTAAATAAGAATAGCCGAACAATATTATGCAAGGCCACTTTCGTTTTTACTGCTAAATCAAATTAGAAAATCACTATCTTATAGTAAACTCTAAAGGCACATTTATTTTTAAACTCAGATTCCTACCCATATTAAAAACACCTATTCTGCCGGTAACCGCATTTACATCGGTATATTTTAAACGACTTAAGTGATTTTGATAAGCCACATCTGCAATATTATTTACAGCTAAATTGACACTAAACAGGCTTTTCCCTTTATGGGTAAATTCGGTTCCAATGCCTATATTAACCAAAGAATACCCTTCTGTGATTGTTTCTGTATTATAGGCAGTAAAAACCCTGTGTTGCGTATTTACATTGTCCAGTTCAATCTTACAATATCCATTCTTAAAAAAAATTCCAACTTTTTTAATATCTGCTCTAAGTTCCGTTTGCAAACGAGGTGCAGGAATAAACGGCAATCGGTTTGACCCTTCATAACTTTCAGCAAAATGTCCGGCTACAAAAGAAAAACTGTTCTCAAAATGCAGCCAATCTAGTGGATGTGGATGTATATCAAACTTTATTTCAAAACCAACCAAGGTTGCATTCGACTGTTTGAATTTAAAGGCTTCTAAATTTGTACCGCCCACATTCACCAAAGAATCACCTCCCGCTTTTGATTCTAGTCTGCTGTAAAAAATATAGTTTTGAATAGAATTATAAAATGCATTTACTAACAAGCTGAAGTGTTGTGTATTTACTTCCACGCCGGCATCAGCCTGAAAAGAAGTCTCAGACCGTAAGTTTTTATCTCCGTATTCATACCGATTGGTACCTTCATGTGCGCCATTACTGGCCAATTCGCTAACAGATGGTGCACGGTACCCTCGGGCAATATTTAATTTTATGGTTACCGCTTCGCTGGCACTATAACCCATGCCAATACTTCCACTCAAATTGCTAAACGATTTATTAAATGCATCAAATTTTATTGCGCCGGCCTCTTTGTACTCTTTACCAATTACTTGTCGGGTATCAGCTCTGAACCCTCCACTAATGGTAAGGTTATTATTGAATGTTTTTTTAGAATAAACAAACCCGCCTATATCAAACTGATTATATGCCGGTATCAATACTTTTGCAGCCAGGTTTCTATTTTCTTGGTACATGCCAGTAACACCAATTGAAGTTTTCCACCCGTTTTTCTCAGCCTTATTATATTGCAGATTGTAGTTAATCGTTTGCAAATCAAAATGCAAATCCGGTATGTTGGCTGCAATAGGATCTCCCAACTCTCTTCTTTGATTTCTTTGGAAACCAATATTTACGGCAAGTCGGTCATTGCCTAATGAAAAGTTATTATCACTGGCTAATTTAAAATGTGTGATGTATTGGTAAGGAGTAAACAAGTCACGGCTTTCTAATTCACTTTGCTTTACTACTCTTTCATAAGGTGTTTCGGAATAAACTAGAAATTGTCCGGAAGCGGCATCTCTGGTTCCCTCTACTACACCGAGCTTCTGGTTAAAACTGCTAATTAATAAATGACTATATCCCCATGATTTATTGATACCGATATATCCTCCATAATTATTTTCAAAAAAACGGCTATTGAAAACTTTTCCATCGTATTGATTTTGGTAGTCAGCAGCTGATTTTTTAGTTGCATAAAAATTCCAGTTAAACCCATTTTTTAAGTGCCCGGCTAAATTTCCGCTAAATCCATACATTCCATTATTATCAATAAAAGTACCTAATAAATT
>JAYTSC010000073.1:0-3589 GCA_043745885.1 Bacteroidota bacterium
ACAATATTTAATTTTAAATATTACCCTCAAACTTAATAAAAAGCCCAGCTACCATACCCAATATGGCGCCATTGAACAGGAATTGGAAAAAATGGGCAGCCCTGAATTGTCTATAAAAACAATTTCAGAAGCAGTCATTCGAATCAGAAGCAGCAAATTGCCTGATCCTGCAAAAATGGGCAATGCCGGTAGTTTTTTTAAAAATCCTGTCATCTCTATCACAACATTCAATGAACTTAAAAAAGCATTCCCGGGACTAATCGGGTTTCAAATAAATACCGGGTATACAAAACTGGCGGCCGGCTGGCTTATCGAACAATGTGGATGGAAAGGCTATCGAAAAAATGAAGTAGGATGTTATGAAAAACAAGCTTTGGTACTGGTAAACTTCGGATCAGCTAAAGGAATTGATATTTTTAATTTATCAGAAAAAATTATTTATAGCGTTCAAGAAAAGTTCAACATTCTATTAGAAAGAGAAGTGAATATTTTATAGCTTTTGCTTTCAATTTTTCCTGTTTCAGAAGCGTATTGAAGTATAATTGATTTGTTGATATTTTGATTACTGCTTGTCATCTTTTGTGTAAGGCAGTTTTTTGAATATAAGGCGTGCTAAGACGCAAGGGCGCAATTAAACCCGTTTTTAAACAAAACAGGTATTCAAAGAATCGTAAACAACTTATAAAATGAATCCTCCAAAATGCGCCCTTGCGCCTTAGCGAGCATTTTTTTCGCGCTAAGGCGCAATTAAAATTGTTTTTAAACAAAACAGGTATTGGTCATTTATCTTCATCATCATTGATTCCGTCTTTATCTATATGAGGTATGTACACCCAGCATATTTAGCTACACCTTCCAGGGTTGAAGAATTATCATTTTCTTCACGAATGTCTTCTCCAACAGTTTCATGGAGGTGACAACCGGAATATTTAGCAATATCGGGTACTGTCGGATATATTTGTCCTGACTGTCAAATAATACCACCTATATCAGTATCTACTGACCACTAGGTGGTGGAGGTGGAGTAACTAATACTAATGGTTCCACTTTCTTATTATGCAATGGAGAGGCTATTCCTATTGAATAAGTAAAGTGATTTGTAGCTAAGTCAGAAACTTTAGCATTATACCCAAATACCGTATTCAAATAGGTTTCTTCACCTAAATGAAATTGAAGCCCCAATCCGGTTGGCATATAAGCTGCAAAATAAGTACCTCCATACATAGACGCCCCTAATCCCAAAGATATATAAGGAACCATAAAATGGTTGTCGCGTAATAGTTTGAAATTCACATTAGCAGAAGCTTCAAATAAAAACTTACTGTCATTTGGAGTAGTCACACCACTAGATGCAGAAAAAGGGTATTTAACATAGGAACCACCAATACTACCCATAAAATCAATATACTCAGTAAGTCCCTCATAATAATTGAGGGTAAAGCCAGGAGACATATCTTTCATTTTCCCCCATTGCTGCTTGCTTAATACATTCGACAAAGCGGTAAGCTTAATTAGATCAGCTGTCGTCATGTCTTTCAAAAAGAAATTCATACCAAGAGAAGGTCTTTTTTTATAGCTGGGCATGGTTTGTGCAAATAAACCAACTGATAAACAAACAGCTATCAGTGAAAAGAGGAGTTTCTTCATAATTCGAGTTTTAGTATATAAAGCAAAAATACATTCAGAATCTGACTTAATAAAATTAAGATAAGTTTATATTATACCCATTTAGTTAAGAGTACTTGAATAAAACTAAAAAGAGATTTTAATTTAAACCCTCTATTCTACTTAATATAGGCATTTTAAGTCAACTTCATTGATAATTTCCGATAATGGCTTATGTATAACGAATGAAATAACCCAGATATTACCATTCTATTATTTTTTATCCTTCAATGACATCTGCATGTCTAGCTTTGTAGCTATTGAAAATGGGTATATTTTATCTTCAAATTGGTTAGTTTGAAAAATATTGTACTTCAGGGGTTCCCAATATGAATTTTGTATCCTTTGTAAACCGCCACCTGAATATTCGATAACCCTCAGTTGCTTATTTTGTGTCGAATCAGTTTCCAAAATAGTATTCTCGTCTTTTTGTAAACTATCAGATCCACTTTTGTTATAGTATGAAAGTGGAAGTACTGTAAGCACTTCCACTTTAACTTTTGCCAGTCCATCATAAATAAAATCAAGCTCCTTAGCCGCAATTCCACTTAGATCCACTACCCGCCCTTTTTTTTGCATTCTCACATGCATACGGTCGTTTATGCGGACAATCACCGAATTTTGGTTTTTTAAATTAGTCACCAAAACCCAGGTATTTAGTTTTAAATTATTACTCGCAGCAGTATATTTTTTATTTCTGTATCGTTCACCAGTTGCAGTTTTGGTACCATCTAAATTTGCACTGTAAAAACTGGCAATTCCTGAGATAACCTTATCGGTGATAAGGAAAGAATCACTGGTATTTTTATCGATAACCAATTTGTCTTCCCTTATAGTCAAGATAGTATCTAATTTAGTAATTTTTATTGAATTAGAATTAATTATAATGATTTGCTCAATTTTTAGTTTATTATTTCTGGTTGTGAGTATACCCAATTTACTAGCCGGAGCCCTACTTATTTTTACAAGTGGACTGGATTTAGTTTTTGATATTCTATCATTGATTCTAAGTAATACATAATGCTTGTTCTTGAGGTTAGTTACCTTAATCCATGAATTCAGTTTGTATTTATTGAAAGCTGCTGTGTAGGCTTTGTTTGAAAAAATCTCCCGATTTGCCGTTTTAGATCCATTAGATTTAATTGTATAAGCAACCCCAATACCAGAAATTGCTTTTCCAACAATATAAAAGCTATCGGCTTGCTGCTTTTGAATCGTATCAATATTAGTTTTTACGCTATCTGTTTGCCCATAACCATTTAAAAAAAACAGAAATATAATGAGCAGGCAGTTAAGTTTTTTCATAATGATATAGTCAATTGAAACAATATCCACCGAATCCTTTTGGGTAAAATAGCAAAACAACTGGAATAGTGAATTTAATTTTGTCCACTTTGCAACAAAATTTTATCAACCTCTTTAGCCAAATATCATACCAAACTATTTATTAATATAATTTTAAATACTCATTAAAATTTATAACTATTTGTAATTCAATTATTTATATTTAAAAAAATATTTAATTAATCAAATCACATTTCCAATCCTGGTACTTTCCACATTTTCAATTATTGATATTAGCTTTTTATTTTAGGTGCTCAAATGTGGCAAACAGAAGCGTATCGAAGTCTAATTGATTTATTGATATAGTGATAAATGGTTGTCATCTTTTTTATAGGGATTTTTTTGAATATACGGTGCACTAAGCGCAAGGGTAATTAAAACTGTTTTGAAATTTGAAACTGAGACCGGCGTTGTTGCATGAATAAATACAGCATTATCAATGGTTTCAGCAGATTAAAAGTAAAAATAAGTTCAAAAATATACCTTTTTGTATTTTTTTTTCCTCTGAACCCTTTATAAACATTGAAAAATATTCATCCAACAACGCCACTGAGACCTACCCTTTTCTATTCAATAATAA
>JAYTSC010000074.1:0-9189 GCA_043745885.1 Bacteroidota bacterium
CTGCCATTATCAAAAAATACAGATCCGATTTTTTTGAATACAAGGTCAGAGATAAAGTAATTAAACAACCATTAACAGTTACCTCTTTAAGTGGAACAAGAATTCCCAAAGTAGTTTTACCTAAGTATAAAGATTGGGGTGATATCCTACGTTGGCAATTACAGGAAAACTTGCCGGGAAAATTTCCCTTTACTTCCGGTGTATTTGAATTGAAAAGACAAGGGGAAGACCCCACCAGAATGTTTGCAGGCGAAGGTGGTCCGGAACGAACCAATAAACGTTTCCACTATGTTTCACTTGGTCAGCCGGCTATCCGTTTATCTACTGCTTTTGATAGTGTTACTTTATATGGAGAGGATCCTGATCACCGCCCCGATATTTTTGGTAAAGTGGGTAATAGCGGTGTAAGCATTGCTACTTTAGATGATGCAAAAAAATTGTATAGTGGTTTTGACCTCTGCGATCCGAAAACTTCTGTAAGTATGACCATCAATGGTCCTGCACCTATGATATTGGCTTTTTTTATGAATGCAGCCATTGATCAACTATGTGAAAAATGGATTGAAGAAAATAACCAGTGGCAAAGAGTGAATGAATATATTCAGAAGAAATTTGAGCATGCTCCCAAATCCTTGTACTATAACCCCTCATCACCAGAACGACTGCCCGAGGGAAATAATGGATTGGGATTAAAATTACTAGGTGTAACCGGCGATGAGGTATTGCCGAAAGAGGTTTATGAAAAAATAAAAGCCAACGCATTAACTCAAGTTCGGGGAACAGTGCAAGCAGATATATTAAAGGAAGATCAGGCACAGAATACCTGTATTTTTTCTACAGAATTCGCGCTCAAATTAATGGGCGATGTGCAGTCTTATTTTATAGACCAAAAAATACGTAATTTTTACAGTGTGAGTATCAGTGGTTACCATATTGCAGAAGCCGGAGCCAATCCCATTACCCAATTGGCTTTTACTTTATCCAATGGGTTTACTTATGTTGAATATTACTTAAGCCGGGGAATGAATATTGATGATTTTGCACCCAATCTTTCTTTTTTCTTTAGCAATGGTATGGACCCGGAATACAGTGTAATAGGTCGTGTGGCACGCCGTATATGGGCGAAAGCCATGAAGTTGAAATACAAAGGCAATGACCGCTCTCAAAAACTGAAATACCATATTCAAACCAGTGGACGAAGTTTGCATGCCCAAGAAATAGATTTTAATGATATCCGAACCACCTTACAGGCATTGTATGCTATTTATGACAACTGCAATAGTTTACACACCAATGCTTACGATGAAGCGATTACTACGCCAACAGAAGAAAGTGTAAGAAGAGCGATGGCTATTCAGCTAATCATTAACCGTGAACTGGGTTCGGCTATTACAGAAAATTTTATGCAAGGAAGTTTTGCATTAGAAGAACTTACGGAACTGGTTGAGGAAGCAGTTTTGGCAGAGTTTGATCGAATTACAGAAAGAGGTGGTGTTTTGGGGGCCATGGAAAGAATGTACCAAAGAAATAAAATCCAGGAGGAAAGCCTTTATTATGAAACGCTTAAACATACGGGCGAATTACCTTTAATTGGGGTAAATACGTTTCTTAATAAAAAAGGCAGCCCTACTATTTTACCGGGCGAAGTCATCAGAAGTACTACTGAAGAAAAAGAACAGCAAATTCAAAATCTTCAAGCTTTTCAAAAAAGAAACAAAGGGAAGTCCGTGGTGGCTTTACAAAAACTTAAACAATCTGCCATAAATAATAATAATTTGTTTGAAGAATTAATGGAATCCGTAAAATATTGTTCTCTTGGCCAGATAACCAACGCTTTGTATGAAGTGGGTGGTCAATATAGAAGAAATATGTAAAGCAATTTTTCTTACCTTAACGCCCATTAGAAAGATCATATTAAGACTTATGAATAAGAAAAGACTACTAACCTTCATTATTTTTTTTGTAAGTGGAATGTACATTCTATTTGCCCAGTCACCTGTCAAAAAATTCGATTCAAGTATGAAAATCGGTAAAGCGGGGTATAAGTTGTATTGTAATAATAAAAGTCCTGATAAAAATATAGCTTCTGTAACACCTATTGGCTTTGAAAAAGAAGCAAGGGAGTTTTCTTTTGAAATAAAAGGGAGAATTGCCAAAGCAGAAGTAGATGACATTAATAGGGATGGATTCCCTGATTTGATTTTCTATATTTATAATAATGATTCTATTCCCAAAGGAAACGTGATAGGCATTTGTTCTGAAAAGAATGAAACAGTATCAGGAATTATTTTTCCAGACATTTTAGATGATCCAAAACTTCGTATCGGTTATAAAGGAAATGATGTTTTTTTTTTAATGGAGGGAAACTTAGTTAGACGTTTTCCTGTTTATCCCACAGAAGGTAAGCCGGCAGAAAATATGATGAGACAAATTCAATATATGGTAATTCCGGGTGAACGTGGTGGCTATAAATTCAAAGCAGCGCGTAGTTATGAGTTTGCAAAACAATAACTAGCTATTAGTGGTCTTCGGGACAACTGGGAAATGGAAGGAAAATGATTTCAATACGTAATGTAAACCTACTTATCAGCTGTTTCAGTTGTAATTGTAAACTTATGTATGAAAAATAATTTGCCACAGAATACACAGATTAGTAACGACAAAATCTGTGTATTCTTGGCAATGGTTTTTAGATGTATTTACCTATGACAGCTTCTTAATTCAATAAAATAACTTAATGATCATTCCCGATTAAATATTGATAAACTAAAGTTTGCTACTTTTATACCAATTAGACTTTTAAATGAATGACCCTTACTGTACGTTGTTTATGTGAAGACACATCAACAGCCTGATCGCCGTGATTGTGTCCTCACAATCACAATTGGCGTATTTCTAAACTATGAAAATTATTTATAAAATCAACAAAATGAAAAAAATATTTCTCCTCAGTTTTGGAACTGCTTTGGCAACGCTGATTTTTGCCCAAACCATTAAGCAAGTAGAATCTAATAAAGTAACCCTCCCTAATGGGTGGAGCCTTACTCCCGTAGGCCGTAGTTTTCCACTGGGTGATCTTCCATTAAATATGGCAGTATCTAAATCCAAAAAATTGATGGCAGTTACCAATAATGGACAAGGTGTGCAAAGTCTTCAACTAATTGATCCTAAAACAGAAACGATACTGGATAATGTAATCATTGCAAAAAGTTGGTATGGATTGCAATTTAGTGCGGATGAAAAAAAATTATATGCTGCAGGAGGTAATGACAACTGGATTCTCGAATATGCAATCGAAAATAAAAAGCTAATTCTAAAAGACAGTATTATTCTTGGCCAAAAATGGCCAAATAAAATAGCCCCTGCCGGTATAGCCATTGATAATGCAAAGCAATTATTATATATTGTCACAAGAGACAATACCTCGCTTTATATTGTTGACTTACAAACTAAAAAAACCTTGCTTCAATACAAATTGGGTGGTGAAGCATATGCTTGCTTATTATCACCCGATCAGAAAGCACTCTACATTAGTTGCTGGGGTTGTGATAAGGTATATGTTTTTGATACGGATAAAAGAAATATAACTGTAGAAATTCCTGTTGGTGATAATCCAAATGAACTGTGTCTTTCAAAAAACGGAAAATACTTGTATGTAGCTAACTCAAATGATAATTCTGTTTCAATTATAGATCTGCTTCAGAAAAAAGTTTTGGAAGTATTGAATGTGGCCCTTTATCCTGATGCACCCAACGGATCTACTACCAATGGATTGGCATTAAGCAGTAATGAAAAAACATTGTATATAGCGAATGCTGATAATAACTGTATATCCGTATTTGACGTATCCAATCCCGGTGCAAGTAAGAGCAAGGGGTTTTTCCCTGTTGGATGGTATCCCACCAATGTAAAAGTGATTGGCAAAAAAATATTTGTGTCTAATGGGAAAGGATTTTCTTCTATGGCTAATCCCTATGGACCCAATCCTTTTGGTAATAAACAAGAGGTAATTTACCAACAAGGAGATCCTAATATTCCTAAGCAAGTGCAATACATTGCCGGTTTGTTTAAAGGAACCATGAGTGTAATTGATGAACCCACTGAAGTACAGTTAGGCGTGTATTCTCAGGCAGTGTATCGAAATACACCCTATAATAAAGTGAAGGAGTCTATTGCTGCCGGGGAGGCAGGCAATCCCATACCGCGTAAAGTGGGTGAGCAGGGCCCTATCAAATATGTTTTCTATATCATAAAAGAAAACAGAACGTATGACCAAATTTTGGGTGATATGAAAGAGGGAAATGGTGATCCTAAACTCGTTTTATTCGGCGAAAATATTACCCCCAATCAACATGCCCTTGCCAGAGAATTTGTGCTACTCGATAATTTTTATGTAGATGGGGAAGTAAGTGCAGATGGTCACAACTGGAGTACCGGTGCATATGCTACAGACTTCCTCGAAAAAAATTGGGTTAGCAGTTACGGCGGCCGGGGTGGTAGTTATGATGCAGAAGGTAACCGATCTGTTGCCAATAACAAAGGCGGTTTTATTTGGGATCATTGCAAAAAAGGAGGTGTAAGCTTTCGAACCTATGGCGAATTTGCAGATAACAATAAACCCAATATTCCTGTTTTAAAAGACCATCTCTGTCCTTATTTTACAGGATGGAATTTAAGTGTTCAAGACACCACTCGCTTTTATCAGTGGAAAAAAGAATTTGATTCTTTATTAAATGCAAATGCGGTTCCCCGTTTTAATAGTTTACGATTTGGAGCCGATCATACCGAAGGATTAAAAAAAGGAAGGCCTACACCTTATGCCCATGTTGCCGATAATGATTTAGCTGTGGGATTATTTGTAGAATACCTAAGTAAAAGTCCTATCTGGAAAGAAACAGCCATATTTATTTTAGAAGACGATGCCCAAAACGGTGCAGACCATGTAGATGCCCATCGCAGCCCGGCATATGTTGCAGGAGGTTTTGTAAAACGTGGTTTTGTAGATCATACCATGTATTCTACTTCATCCATGCTTCGTACCATTGAGCTAATTTTAGGTATCCCACCAATGAGTCAATATGATGCTGCGGCTCAACCTATGTGGCGCTCTTTCACCAGTAGTGTAAATAGTCAACCGTTTCATGCCAGACCAGTTACTGTTAATCTCATGGATAAAAATACGGCCATGAATGAATGGCAGCTACGATCAGAAAAGTTTAACCTATCCAAGGAAGATGCGGTACCTGATCTTGAATTTAATACGGTTTTATGGTATGGTTTAAAAGGAGAGAATACACCCTTCCCCGGGCCAAAACGAGCGGCTTTTTTTAAGCCTACCAAGAAAGTTGATAAGGATGGTGATTAATCATCTTCCTGAAATAAATACAATTTTAGTTGCGATAGTTTCTATACCGTTATCGTCTCTAACGATAACTAGGTATACGCCACTGGCAGCTTTTTCGCCTTTGTAATTATATCCATTCCAAATAGCCTGACCACCCAAGGCCCTTGTTTGGTAAACGAGTCTTCCGGTTAATTCGGTAATTTTTACCAATGCATTCTCTACAAGTCCTCTGATAGCGATTGTGCCATTATAAGCGGGAGGAACCGGATTGGGAAAAACAAGTACCTCTGTATGGGTGGTTACTCCTTCTGTTGCGGTACTTCTAAAACTACAGATTCCTTGTGCGGTGGAGATGAATACCTCTCCTGTGGCTGCATCAATGGCAATTCGTTTGATGTTGTTATTTAAAAGAGGACTATTTTCTTCTGTAAAACGATAAATAATTTTATCGCCATCAGGACTGATTAACCAAACGCCATTTTTTGTGCCGATCCATTTTCTGTTAGCACCATCTACCGCCATACATTGTACCATTTCATTTCTAAACAAAAGACCGGCAAACTGGTCTTGTTGTACAATGGGCAAAATAGCTTCGCATGATTGTGCACTAAATACATCTGATATGCATTGTATGATACCAATTCCTTTATCAGTGCCTACCCAGATAAATCCGTTTTTATCTTTTAGTAAACATAAAATAGTATTACTGGGAAGATTGCCATTTCCATTACCCTGGCGATAGAATTTCCATTTATCATCTTGTATATTATCAATCGCCTGGCCATAAGAAAAACAGAAAAGACCATTTCCTTTCGGACTAACCATCCATAATTGATTAATGTCATCAACCAATATTTGCCCTACTGCGTTTTCCTGGTGGGCAAAAGGGATCGTAAAAGATTTCCAGGTACTATCGGATTTTCTTACTTGCAGATTTTGTATGGCTCCATCATTACTGATCCAGAGGTTATTATTTTGGTCGAATGCCAGACCGCTAATCCGGTAACTAGCGGGATCACCAATGGCAGGTTGTAGGCTGCTATTTGATTTTTTATAAATTCGGGGTGGTTGCGATTCCTTAAAATTTACTAAACCGCCTCCATAACTACCCGCCCAAACACTTTCATCGGTAGGGTCGATTACTAAACTAATAAAATCCAATACAGAATCTAAAACAGGTGAATTGTAAAATCCTTTGTAGTTCCATTGATTCTGAATAAATGAATAAACCCCATTTTTGTTGTTTTGCTTTTTCCAATCACTGTTAACCGATCCTGCTGCAGCATACAAAATAGTATTCTTTACTTGCATATCACCCTCTGCCACTCCCGGTGGGCCATTTGGAATATATCTTTCTGTTGCTGTACCAAATTTTGCTAGTCCGCCAACCAGGTCTGCAACCCAAACTGCATTATTTTCAATAATGGCTGATCTTGGATTGCTGAGTATATTGTTTTGCGTTATTATTTTCTCAATAATCCCGCCGGTGGTTAGAACTATCACTCTTGCATTTCCGTTGGTGGATTGTTGGCACACCACTAATTTATTATCAGAAACAGTGGTATTGTTAATGGGCCAGTTTTTATCACTGTATAAAACACTCCAGGTATTTCCGTTCAGGATAAAAAGACTGTCGTTTTTTTCTATGATAATTTTGTTGTTAGCAAAAAGACTGTTTTTCACCGGTCCGGTTGTTAAGCCATTGTTACCACTAAGGGTTTGCCAGTTGTTATAATTGGATATATCAGGTGAATTTTGAGCAACCCTTTTCAAGCCTTCTTCCGTAGCGGCATAAAATGAAACATCATCTCCTGTAAACCCATTTGTTTTTATTTGAGTACCATTATTACCAATTAGCCAGGTATCTTTTATCTCGTATTTAGAAAGATTAACCACAATGATTCCCAGACCTGTACTTAGGTAAGCAAACCCGTCTTTACAAAATATGGCATTGATTATTTTATTGCCGTTAACAGTGCTTCTTTTAATGTCGCCAATATTTTTTATTGAATTGCCCTTTAGTACATCTATATTACTATTGGCGTAGGCAACAATCAATTGTTGGGTATTGTTATCCCATCCAATACATTGAACACCTAAATCATTCAATCCGGATACTTTACTATACTGTTGAATTTCATTATCGGATGCAATCGAAAATAAATTGGTTGTTGTTGCACAATACAACTTGTCACCCAATAATACCTGATGGGTGCGTTGGTAATTCAAATGATCTCGCCATTGCCCGATGGGGGGTATTTGACTTTGTGAAAAAGTAAATAAAGGCAGGATGGAAAAAATAAAAATAAATCTAGAAATGAACAGATAATTTTTAAGCAACCGATTTCTATGGGAAAGAAATAAATGCTGACAAATAAATTGATAAATAGAAGGAAGTAAAGAAAGCATGCTTTTGCATTTTTATTGAGCAGGCATTACTTTCTAAATCATTAAACCGTAACAATCCCACTCTTAATGGCAAAGATAGCGAGACCCACCCTTGTTTTTACGTCTAGTTTTTTAAAAAGGTTATCGCGGTAGGTATCAATGGTACGGGGGCTCAGACACATTTCATCTGCAATTTCTTTGTAGGTTTTCTCGGTGCAAATCCATTTAAGAAAAGTGGTTTCGTTTTCACTTAAGCTATTCAATGCAAACTTATCACCCTCAAATTCTACTTCATGGTTAATATATTGCATGAGTTTGTTACTAACCAGCTCATTTATATAGTAACCACTATCCCGGATATTATCGAGGGCATCTTTAAAAACTTTTGGTTTGCTGTCTTTAAGGATATATCCCCTTGCCCCATTTTTCAACATGCGTATGATGGCTGTATCATTTTCCAACATCGATAGTACCAGCACTTTTGTTTTGGGCAAATTATTTTTAATCCACAGAGAGGTTTCATACCCATCCATTACCGGCATAGTAATGTCTAATAAAACGATATCTGGAGGTGCTTTGGTTTTTACTTTTTCAATAAATTGTTTGCCATTATTAGCTTCAAAGGCAACTTTAAACCCATCAAAAGAATTGATAATACCTAGGAGTCCGGTTCTCAGTAATTCATGGTCATCTACTAATGCAACGGAAGTCATACAACTAGATTTTTTGGATTGATGTGTAAAGTTATGGTTGTTCCTGATCCCGGCACACTTTTTACGTCAACGGTGGCATTAATCATTTTTGCACGGTTCGTAATATTCCGCAATCCAATACCCGGTCTCTCCTGTCCTAATAAACCTGTATCGAAACCCACTCCATTATCGCTAATCCGAATGATGCTGGTTTCTGATTCGTTTTTTATTTCAATATCGATTTTGTTCGCTGAAGCATGTTTGAGGATATTGTTGATGATTTCCTGAATCATCCGGTATAAAATGATATCTGTACTCGCATTAAGGATATGAAAATTATCGGAGCTGATTAAGTTGGTTCTGTATTGCCCTGTTTTTTCAACGGATAGTAATAGTTGTTTGATCGATTCAATGATACCGATATCATGTATGCGGTTATTTTGCAGGTTATGGCTCAGGTCTCGAAGGTCTTTGATGGCTTTACCCATTAAGTCGTCTGTTTGGGTAAGCTGGTCTTCTGTAAAATGGGAGCCAAAAGTATTCAGGTTAAGCCGGGCCAGGCTTAGGATCTGACCAATGTTATCGTGGATTTCCTGACTAATATAAGCAAAAGCCTGTTCCTGAATTTCCAGTTGGGTAGTAAGTAAGGTTTGTTCAAACCGGTTTTTCATTTCTTCCTGTTCTTCCTTGTTTTTTCTTTGCCTGCGAAGGAAAACAAAAACAACCATCAACAAAAAGCTACCGATTAATACAAAAAATACCGAG
>JAYTSC010000075.1:0-1657 GCA_043745885.1 Bacteroidota bacterium
GAAGACCGCTGTCATTTTATGGATCTCCCCTTTTATGAAACTGGAACGATTGATAAAAAGCCAAAAAGTGAAGCAGATATTGAAATTACTATGGCACTCCTAAAAAAACTAAAACCTCACCAAGTTTACTGTGCCGGTGATTTGGCTGATCCCCATGGTACTCATAAAGTTTGTTTAGAAGTAATTTTTGAGAGCCTGAGAAGACTAAAAGCTGCCGGAGAACCCTGGATTAAGGACTGTTGGGTATGGCTATACAAAGGGGCCTGGCAGGAATGGGATATTTCAGAAATAGAAATGGCCATTCCCATGAGCCCTGATCAGGTTTTGAAAAAACGATTTGGTATTTTTATCCACCAGTCACAAAAAGATATGGTGCCATTTCAGGGATCAGATAGTCGTGAGTTTTGGCAAAGAGCAGAAGATAGAAATGGAAATACGGCAGACCAATATGCGGCACTGGGCATGACAAAATATGCAGCAATTGAGGCTTTTGTTCGATGGCATTATTAAACAAATGAAGCTATTTAGTCTGATGGTAAATTATTTTTGAGAATGGAAGATCAAATTAAGGTAAGCATTGCCGAAGCTTGGAAAATTACCTGGCAAAATAGAAAGTCTAGATCTTTATTAATTATTGGAGGACTGGTATTAATAGGTATCTTAATTTACTTCCCCTATTTTTTTGCCATGATTGAGCAGAAAGAAGGATCAATCATTAATGATGCATTACTAGCTAATATTCCAACTAAAGACTTGTCAGTTCCTATTTTTATTGTCTTATGGTCCACTTCATTATTAATATTGATCAGGTGCATACAGAACCCATCCATGCTAATTCTATTTTTATGGAGTTTTATCTTGGTTACCTTATCTAGATTTATTACAATCCAATTATTCCCATTAAATCCACCTGACGGACTTATCCCATTAAAAGATCCTTTAACCAATTTTTTTTATGGAGGAACAGATATGTTTATTCGCAAAGATCTTTTTTACTCAGGCCATACTTCCTCACAATTCTTAATTTTCCTAACCCTTACAAAAAAGTGGGACAAAAGAGTAGCCCTACTTTCATCCCTAGTGATAGGCAGTTTTGTACTGGTTCAACACATACATTACACGATTGATGTGTTGGCTGCCTATATCATTACCTATTTAATATTTAGAATCGCTCAAAAAATAACGGCCACGAAGTAGCACAGCATCCTTTATTGCTGTAAACCATCAAAAAGCCTCTCCCAGTTGAAGATAAAATCCACTATTCGTTCCCTGACCTATACCATAATCAACCCGAAGGTTTAGTTTTTCTTTTTTATCTAGGGCATAACGGACACCTCCTCCGAAAGAATATTTGAATTCATTAAGAGAATAATCAGCAAAATTTTTACTCACGTTTCCTGTACCACCAAAAACCACGGCACCAAATCGTTTATAGATCGGGAAACGAAATTCAGTTTGTAAAATTAATTGCTGTTGGTCTTTGTACCTTCCTTCATAATAACCCCGCATCTTACTCGCTCCTCCCAGAGAGGCAAGACTACGAATAGGGACTTCTTTGCCGGTATTAGAAAAGCTGAATAATTGCAAAGCAATTACTTGGTTATTATGAATGGGTATATATTTTCTCAAATCCAAAACAAAATTGGTATAGTTATAA
>JAYTSC010000076.1:0-8923 GCA_043745885.1 Bacteroidota bacterium
TTGAAGGAAGTGAAAAATGGAACCAGGTTCTCAACCAAACACAATTGCCAAACCAATTCACTATTGATCTCTCGGGGGGGGCTTTAGTAAGGGTAAAAATATTTCATTCAAAACAAATACACTTTCTAAATATTAATATGGGTATCAATAATCTATTGAATAACCAACAAATAAAATCCGGCGGCTATGAACAAATGAGATTTGATTTATTAAATAGCGATACAAATAAGTTTCCTCCTAAGTATTTTCATGGTATGGGATTAAATTTTTCAATAAATCTTTCATTACGAATTTAAAATGCTTTACATGAAACAGTATGCGGTACTACTTTTTGGTTTCGTCATCCTCACCTTAATTTTTGAAGTTGGGTGTAATAAAAAATTTGATTCACCCCCAGCCTATGATGGTCCGGATATTCAACCCAATCTTTCTATAATGGATGTTCGAAAGATGCATTTTCCCGGCAATTTTGAAAAAATATTAGATGATCTATTGATAGAGGGAATAATCGTAGCTGATGATAGAAAAGATAATTTTTATAAAACAATTGTCTTACAGGATAGTACCGCAGGCATTACTATTCGGATGGATGGCACCGGTTTGTTTACCAATTACCCTGTTGGTAGAAGAATGACGGTAAGGCTAAAAAATATGTGGATGGGTGAATATGCTAAGATGCTTCAATTGGGCAGTGGTGTTGACAGATCGAATCCTGCTTATCCTGAAATTATACCTATTCCTACCCCTTTATTTGACCGTTTTTTAGTAAAAAAAGAATTAAATAATATCCTCATTCCAAAACAAGTAAGGATAGATGAGTTGAGTGATTCTTTACAAAGTTGTTTGATAAAAGTAGATAATATTGAATTTTCTGTAGGGGATACCGGCAAAACCTATGCAGATGCAATCAACAAATTGTCTGACAACGCAACTGTAAAAGCTTGTATTGGAGGAAGCGTTTATTTACGTACTAGTGGTTTTGCTAATTTCGCTTCTGCTAAAACACCTAGAGGAAATGGATCAATTGTTGCCATATTTAGCGTTTTTAATACGGAGAAACAATTACTGTTACGTGACACTTCAGATGTACAAATGAATGGTTTGCGCTGTACAGGAACTGGTGCAAAGTTTTTGTTTAATGAAGACTTTGAAAAAGTATCCATAAATAATGATCTAGTTCTGCCCGGATGGAAAAATGTTTCTGAATCGGGAAATAAATTGTTCCAGTCAAAATTGGCCAATAACAACAGATTCGCTGAAATAACTGCCTTTGCTACAACACTAACATCCATAAACAGTTGGTTAATTTTACCCCCTATTAACTTAAATAATTCATCCAATGAAGTACTTAGCTTTCAAACAAAAGATGGTTTTGATAATGGGGCAATTTTGCAAGTATTTGCTTCTTCTAATTACGACGGAGGAAATACCCCATGGAAAGCCAAATGGACATTACTTAAAGCCCAAATTTCGAAGGGATCCGTAACAACGATTGCTAACAATTGGGTTTCATCAGGTAATATTAGTCTAGCCGGGTTATCAGGTAAAATTTATATTGGTTTTAGATATGATGCGGCAGATCCCCCATTATTAGTCGACAAAAGAACCACAACTTTCCAATTAGATAATGTCAAAATAATGGGAAATTGAAATTTTAGCAGATTTTTTCCTGTCAATTTGAGAAGCCCATAGATTTATAGACTTTCCTTTTGTCATCCTGTCAGCAAAAGGGTTTTTGGACCTTTCTTTGTTGATTTGATTCCAAAATTGACATTATGCAAAAAGGCCAGATTAGGGTTCACACGGAAAATATCTTTCCAATCATCAAAAAATTTCTATACAGCGATCACGAAATATTTTTAAGGGAATTAGTGAGCAATGCAGTTGATGCCTCTCAAAAGTTAAAAACACTTTCTTCTATTGGGGAAGCCAAAGGGGAATTGGGGAATTTGCGAATAGATGTGGTATTGGATGCCAAGGAAAAGACGCTTAGTATTATAGATAAGGGTGTTGGCATGACAGCAGAAGAGGTTGATAAATACATCAACCAAGTGGCATTTAGCGGCGCAGAGGAGTTTATGGAAAAATACAAGGATGTAAATATTATCGGGCATTTTGGATTGGGTTTTTACAGCTCTTTTATGGTAAGTGATAAAGTAGAAATCTTTACTAAGAGTCATAAAGAAGGAAGCGGTGTGTATTGGAGTTGCGATGGTAGTCCGGAGTTTGAATTGTATGATGTAGATTATAATGAACGGGGAACCAAAATCGTACTTCATATAAATGAGGAAAGTAAAGAGTTTTTAGAGGCAGGAAGAATTAAAGGAATACTAGATAGGTTTTGTAAGTTTTTACCCATATCTATTTTCTTTTCTGAAACCGAAGAAAAGAAAGAAGGTGAAACGAAAGAAAAAGAAGAAGAAAAATCAATTAATAATACAGATCCGATTTGGATTAAAAAACCTGCTGATCTATCTAAAGAAGATTACGAAAAGTTTTACAAAGAACTTTACCCTTATAATGAAACGCCATTATTCTGGATACACCTAAATGTTGATTATCCCTTTAATTTGACCGGTGTTTTGTATTTCCCTAAAATTAAACAGAGTTACGAAATTCAGAAAGATAAAATACAATTATACTGTAACCAGGTTTTTGTAACTGATGAAGTGAAGGATATTGTTCCAGAATTTTTAATGTTATTACAAGGCGTAATTGATAGTCCCGATATCCCTTTAAATGTGAGTCGTAGTTATTTACAAGGTGATCCGAATGTAAAAAAGATTAATGCACATATCACCAAGAAAGTGGCTGATAAATTAGATGAACTATTTCGTACAGAAAGATCTTCACTTGAAGAGAAATGGGAAAGTTTGGGCTTATTTGTGAAGTATGGTATGATGACTGATGATAAGTTTCTGGAAAAAGCCAATAAGTTTTTAGTGATGGAAGATACAGATGGTAAATTTCATACATTGGAAGAATATAAGTTAGCTACTGAAGTATTACAAAAAAACAAAGACGGCAAACAGGTAATTTTATATACCACCAATCCGGTACAACAAGATGCTTATATACAAGCCAGTAAAGCGAAAGGATATACAGTTCTAAAAATGGAAACATTGGTAGATGCTGCTTTTATTAATACCATGGAAATGAAATGGGATAATGTAAGTTTTGTTCGTGTTGATTCAGATATTGTAGATAACCTGGTAGACAAACAGGAAAGCAATGAATCTGTTTTAAGTAAGGAAGATGCAGACAAATTAAAAGAGTTATTTACTTTACAAATTGCAGATCTGCATGTAACTACAGAAATAAAAGGGTTAAGTGTTGATTCTGCTCCGGTGGTAGCAACCCGGCCTGAATTTATGAGACGTATGAAAGACATGGGTGCATCGGGTGGTGGAATGACTGCTTTTTATGCACAAATGCCTGATGAAGTAACCTTAACTGTAAATGGTAATCATCCCATTTATCAAACATTGATCAAAGAGACAGATACGGCTATTCAACAAAAGCAGGTAAGAAATTTGGCGGATCTGGCTTTGCTATCGCAGGGTTTATTGAAGGGGGCTGAGTTGACCAATTTTATCAATAGAAGTGTTGATTTAATGCAGGGAGAGATAAAGAGTGTGGAAGCTTAATTGAAATGTTGATATTGTAAGTAGCTGCTTGACATATTGTTTGTCAGGCAGTTTTTTTTGTCAACGATTCTCAGTATTAATTTTTAGGATATCGTGAAGCTTGATTTGTTTTGAGGAATGGAAGGCAAATATTTTCACGGCAATAAATCCGCACACGAAGGCACAAAGACACGGTTTTTTTAAGGTACAAATACGGGCTTGAACTGATATATTGAATCGCTATTTTGTTTTGCATAAATTGCGATTATGAAAGAAAATGAAATAGCTAAAATTATTGTTTCGGTAGCCTATAATATTCATTCGCAGTTAGGGCCAGGGTTATTTGAATCTGTTTATGAAACGATTATGGAATATGAATTGGTTAATACGCATTGCCTACATGTTCTGCGGCAGTTTCCTATTCCCGTTATATGGAATAATACTAAAATGGAACTTGGATTCAGAGCAGATCTAATAATAGAAAATTGTGTTATTGTAGAATTGAAATCGATTGAAGCACTTGCCCCCGTTCATTATAAACAGGTGTTAACCTATCTAAAATTATTTGGTGTAAAACTCGGTTTTGTTATTAATTTAAACGAAGAGCTGATCAAAAACGGTATCAAAAGAATAATAAACGGGTCGCTACAATGAATGCGCTAAAAACCGTGCCTTCGTGGCTCTGTGTGCCAATTAAAGCTTGCATTAAATACTTGAACCTAAGACGCTAAAATTATTCTATGAAATATAGGGAATAATAAACAATGTGAAAGTGGTTACCGTTTTTGTGAATCCGATCGTTACTTGTCTGAAATTTTCAGATCAATCATCTTCAACTGCAAACTTGTTTCCCCATTCCACACATTCTCATCAAGGGTAAAAACAATATCTAATGGTTGATCTTTTTGTAAAAGCAAAAATTTATCGGCCATTTTAAAACCAATCCCCGTTAGGGTAATATTATTTTGTTTGAGTACAAATCGGATATGCTGGTCTTTTACAATTTTTGAAAAACCGGTATCGTAGACTTTCCGGGCAATAAAAACGGGCCGCATATTTTCAGGGCCAAAAGGTTCCATTTGTGTAAGGATGCTAAACAACGAAGGGGTAATATCTGAAAAACTAATTTCAGCATCGATGATAATCTCTGGTATCAGCAAATCATCGGTTATCGAGCGGCTAACTTCTCTTTCAAAGGCATCGGAAAAAGTGTTCAGGTTTTCCGGCAATAAAGTCATCCCGGCTGCTGCAAAATGTCCACCATAGCCTAATAAATGCTCCCGACAGGCATAGATGGCTTCATATAAATTAAAACCGGTTACACTTCGGGCACTACCGGCGATATAATCTCCACTTCTGGTTAATACAATGGTTGGACGATAATAGGTCTCTATTAATCTACTTGCCACAATTCCTACAACTCCTTTATGCCAATGTTCTTGAAAGACCACCGTTGTTTTTCGATTGAGGTAGTCCGGGTTGCTTTCAATCATAGCAAGGGCTTCCTCAGTAATAGTGCTGTCTGCTTCTCGACGATCAAGGTTGTCACTGTGTAACATTTCGGCAAAAGCCAATGCTTTTCCTTCCTCTTTTTCTATAAATAGTTGAACAGCTTTTCGGGCATCATCCATTCTTCCGGCGGCATTTACCCTTGGGGCAATTACAAAGACAAGGTTACTTATGTGCATGTGCTTTTGAACACCCGCCAATTGCATTAATGCTTTAATACCGGCACAGGGATTTTCATTCACTTTTTTTAATCCATAGAATGCCATGGCTCTATTTTCTCCTGTAATAGGAACAATATCGGCAGCTATTGCTGTAACTACCAAATCAAGGTATTGTAGATAGGATTCATCAGGTAAACCCAACTCTGAAGCCAATGCCATCATCAACTTAAAACCCACACCACAGCCACACAATTCTTTATATGGGTAATTACAATCTTTTTGTTTGGCATTCAAAATGGCAATAGCAGGTGGTAATTCTTTATCGGGCAGGTGGTGGTCACAAACAATAAAATCAATACCAATTGTTTTGGCATAGGCAATCAATTCTACAGATTTAATTCCACAGTCGAGCGAAATAATGAGTGTAAATCCATTTTCTTTGGCAAAGTCGATACCCAATTTAGATACCCCATATCCTTCCCGGTATCGATGGGGGATATAAAAATCCGTATCACTATAAACGTTATGTATGAACTGGAAGACGCAGGCAACGGAGGTGGTTCCATCAACATCATAATCTCCAAAAACCAAGATTTTTTCTCCTTTTCCAAAGGCTGCCAATATTCTGTTGATGGCTTTATCCATGTCTTTCATCAGCCAAGGATCTATAAAGTCGGTTAGTTGCGGGCGGAAAAAAGTTTTTGCTTTTTCAAAATCATCAATCCCTCTTTGCACCAGAATTTGGCAAAGGATTGGGTTTATTTTTAGGGATTCCTGAAGGGCGGATATTTTTTTCTCGTCAGCTTCTAATATGTTCCATCTTTTCTGCATTAATATTCTCTATCGGTCGTAAATCGAACCAGCTCTTCTAATGCTTCCCGGATAGGAGAATCAGGAAAATGATATAATATTTCTAAAGCTTCATCTCTAAATGCAAGCATTTTTTCTGTTGCATATTTTATGCCACCCATTTGTTCTACTGTATCTAAAATAAATTGAACTTTATCTTTTTGTGTGTTTTCATTTTTAACAATATAAATCAGTTTTTTTCTGATTTCCGGTGAACAATGATTCAGTGTATAAATTAGGGGTAATGTGAGTTTTTTTTCTTTGATATCATTTCCAGTGGGCTTGCCTATTCCTTTGGTTCCATAATCAAAAAGGTCATCTTTTATTTGAAAGGCCATTCCGACTTTTTCACCAAACAATTTCAATTTATCTATTTCTGACTCATTCTCAAAAGTTGTAGAAGCCCCGGCAGCACAAGCTGATGCCAACAAGGAAGCAGTTTTACCTTTAATGATTTCATAATAGGTTTCTTCTTTAAGGTTTAATTTTCTTGATTTTTCGAATTGTAGCAATTCCCCCTCACTCATTAGTTTGAAGGCCTCAGTTAAAATTTCCAATACCCGGTGGTCTTTATTGGTTAATGACAACAAAAGCCCTTTAGATAAAAGGTAATCACCTACCAGAATAGCTACTTTATTCTTCCAGAGGGCATTCACTGAGAAAAAACCACGTCTTTCCATAGAATCATCTACCACATCATCATGAACAAGTGTGGCAGTATGAACCAGTTCAACAAGGGAAGCTGCCCGATAAGTACTTTCATTAATATCTCCACCCAATTTGGCACTTAATAGCACAAACATTGGCCGCATTTGCTTACCCTTCCTTTGAACGATATACTGCATAATCCTGTCTAATAAGGGCACTCTGCTTTTCACAGCCTCCTTAAAATGGGACTCAAACTGATTTAGTTCGTTTTTTATAACCTTTTTTGCTAAAATCATATATAAAGTATATTGCAATATAGTATTGATACATACAATAATTGCTAACAATATGGCGTTTATAGCCTAATTACGGTTAATTCCTGAGATAAATACCTAAGAAATTGTATGAAAATAATATTTTTTTTTTCATACATAAAGTATAAATTTGCTATGTTTTCCTGAAAGAAAATAAAAAATACATTTTTTTACTAATAATAAATACCAATTATGGCAAGCAAAAAGTACATCTTATTAGCATCCCTGATCGTTCTGATACAGTCGGTCGGATTAGCTCAAACAGATTGGGGTTGGGATTGGAAGGATACTTCCAAAATTGCAGTGAAAAATCTGCCTCAACACAATGAGTTCTTAAACAACCAATACCCTTATCCAGGACGTCCTCGCGATATGTGGGAAATCGGTTTGGGTCTAGGTGCGGCTATTTTGTCAAATGACTGGGGTAATGATCTTGGTTTTGGGGGTAGTTTATCTTTAAGGAAGTCTTTCGGACATACCTTTTCTATACGCCCTTTTGCAGCTTATTATTCAAATAGTGGGGGTGGAGTGAATGCAAATACTAATCTTCGGAATGATTATCAAACCAATTCTTTTCATTTTGGAGCTGATGTTTTGACCTCATTAAATACAACTAGCTATTATAGGGGAAATCCAAAAACGAACTTCTATTTTATTACGGGTATGGAATACTATTCCACCAGTTCTAAATTAAGTATTGCTAATGGGCCATTTAATAATTTTGACGAAACCAAGAATCTCTCAAATTCTAATATTGGATTAAATATTGGGATTGGAATGGCATTAAAGTTAAGCAAATTAGTAAATATTGGTGTTGAATTTAAGAATACAATTACTAATAATGATTACTTAGAAACCTATACCTCTCCTTGGAGTAATGCCTTTGATGCATGGTGGTTTGGTGGGGTTAGAGTGAATTATAATCTTGGTAACAAATCGAAAAGAGTTGAGCCATTATGGTGGTTAAATCCTTACAACTATATTTACAATGAGATTAACACTCCTAAGCATACTAAACAGGCAAGAATAGTTTTACCAGATGCTGATAAGGATGGCGTTACTGACCAATTCGATCTTGAACCAAATACACCAAAAGGTGCTCCGGTAGATACACATGGTGTTTCTAAGGATACTGATGGTGATGGAGTTCCTGATTACAGGGATAAAGAGATACTTACGCCTATGAATTGTTTCCCTGTAAACAATGATGGTGTGGGTAGCTGTCCAGAACCAGCTTGTTGCAAAGAAATCAAAGACATGATGGCTAACATGAAGCCAGCAGCTCCAGTTGGAAAAAGTGAATGCACTGTTGGAAATTTACCTAGCATACAATTTAAAGGAAATGCAAAATTGTCAAAAGAAGCACAAGCGACTTTATCTTCTGTTGCAGCAAAAGCGAAAGCAAATCCAAATTGTAAACTGAAAGTAATCGGCTATGGTACTGCAAGCAAAGCCGCTCAACAATTAAGTTGGGAAAGAGTGAATGCCGTTATCAAATACTTAGTTGAAAAACAAGGTATTTCTGAAAGCAGATTACTATTTGTTTATGCTCAGGATGGAGATTCAAACACAGTTGATCTTCAAGGAACTTTGGAAGATGGTCCGAACACTGTTCCGGCTCCTCATCCTAATTTGAGAAGTAATTAAAGTAAATACTGATTAATCAGCATTAGATATAAATAAAAGAGCCCTGCTAGTAATAGCGGGGCTCTTCTTTTATGTGCGCCATGCATGCGATAGTTCTTTAAAGTGGAATTCTTGAACGAGCCATCCAACGGGAATCGTTAGTCCAAAGCAAGGGTGTTGTGGGCGACCA
>JAYTSC010000077.1:0-4433 GCA_043745885.1 Bacteroidota bacterium
AGTTCAGCCGACTTAAGTTCATCAACTGATACGGATTGTAACTTAGTAGAGAACAAAACGATCTGTCCGTTTAATTCTTTATAGCCGATTGCAAAAGGCGGTAATATATCGTCCAATAAAATTCTAAGCTTCTTATTGGTTGCTTTATAGGTTATTGGATTTTCTACATTTATCGAATTAGAGCTGTAGTTGAACCTGACATTTGTTTGCTTTTCAATAATTTGAAATACTTTATATAATTCAACATTATTGATCTTTAAACTTATCGACTTGTCTAAAACTGATTGCGCATCAGTTTCAGTAGCAAAAAGGGTTGAAGCAAATACGATAGATATGAATAAGTGGAAAATCGTAAACTTCATAACAATAAAGATTGAAGCAGTGAGTAGTTGCTTTTTTTTCATAAATTTGAGAAGTTTTGGTCGTTTAATTAGTCTTTTATGGGCAAAATTAGAGATACTTTACAGTATTTTCAGAAAACCGGTGATGTTACAAGCATTATCGGTTTTTTTGTTCTATCAAGTCATATGTATTTATTGTATGGTATTTTACTACTATTATTGACATCCTTTTCCTGATACCAGAATCTTTGTTCCTTTTACCTCATACGATGCTCCGATTGTAAGGCACACAATATTTAGTTTTCTTAGCATCTCCTGTGACGAAATATCGCCAGTAAAAACACAGTTATAGATATTTTCATTCTCAACAACAATTTCAATACCATAAACGGATTCCAGCAACGAAAAAATCTGTTTTAAACCAGTTGGTTTCTCAAAAACAAAGGAATGTAAACCGCCTTTATTTCTTATATATTTTTCAGTATCAGGAAGCGCTAAAGAGTGAATAGTATCTGCCAATGTAGTTTCAAACTCACGATGTACAATATTGAACATTGCTTTCTGATTCGGCACGAGAATAACACTCTTAGGTTTTTCATCAGCTGTCGTTGCAGAAGTCATAAGAATATTTTCCGATACCTGTACCCTTCCGGTTTTAACAGAGACCTCTACATTTTTTGTTTTCGGATTGGTTTTAATGGAAAACGAAGTACCCAATACCCTCGTAATAATATCATCGTAATAAACTAAAAAAGGCTTATTAGGATTCTTACTGATAACAAAAAAAGCTTCACCAGTTAAGTACACTACCCTTTTATCAGAACCAAAATGTGCTGGATAACTCAATGAAGAATTTGGTTTCAGCTGAATGATACTACCATCCTCCAGCGTTATTTGCTGTGTGCGGTTGGAATAATTAATTTTCTTAAGGTTATTTTCAGGTACAAAAGATTCAAATGTTATTTTAGAAACGGATTTAGTGCTATCATTATAAAAAAACAACGATCCTAGAACGATTATTAAAAAAGTTGCAGCAATGGCAAGTTTCTGATAAAGAATATTCCAATCGGGTTTTATGAATAATCGGTTTGTGTTTTCTTCGGATGTAAGTATATTATGTACAATCTTTTCGGAAATGTCTACAGGCAAATCATCTTCTACCTGTAGATTAGTCATCCAATCTGCTTCCATTTGCTCTGCTAAAAGTTCGTCCATATTAAAAGTAGCACCGATTTTAAAAAGCTTCTCTTGCTCTTCAGGGTTGATAGTACCTTCCAGATATTTTTTTAATAATTCATTATATAGTGATTTTTCACTCATAAACGGGCAATTAGGTATAGATAAAAAACATCCTCTTTTATCTATACAATAAAAATGAAAGCCGGGAGTACAAGAAAAATAAATATTTTTTCTGGGATAAGATTTAATCAAAAACTGGCATATTAAATTAAAAAAATCTTTATCTTTTTAAAATATTACAAGGATATGAGGAGATTACTATTGTTTTTTTTATTTGATATCTTACTATTCAAAGGGCTTTCAGGTCAACCTATATACCAAAAAGCGCCTGTTATTTCGGAATCGTTCATCTTTCCCCAACAAGCCAAACACGTTCATGGGAGTAGTATCGTTAGTTTGCCCAACGGCGATTTTTTAGTGGCATGGTTTGAGGGAAGTGGGGAAAGAACGGCAGATGATGTTAAAATCATGGGAGCCCGTTTATTAAAGGGAAGTATCAAATGGTCAACGCCATTTCTATTAGCCGATACACCAGATCTGCCAGATTGCAACCCGGTTTTATTTTTAAATAGGAATGGAAAATTATTTCTGGTATGGGTAGCAGTTCTGGCAAACCGATGGGAATACAGCATCCTACGGTATAAAACTTCAATTGACTATTTAAAAGATTCAACCCCTATCTGGAACTGGCAGGATAATATTTTACTCAAACCAGACGAAAGATTTGCGAGGGTAACGGCCGCACAATTTAAGCAACTCCCAAAACAAGAACTGGCATGGTCCGAATTTGCACATAGTTATGATACTATGATAATAGAAGCCAG
Source organism: Bacteroidota bacterium (assembly GCA_043745885.1). Lineage (GTDB taxonomy): Bacteria > Bacteroidota > Bacteroidia > Chitinophagales > Chitinophagaceae > Sediminibacterium. The sequence goes on from JAYTSC010000077.1 coordinate 2,405, forward strand.
TATGGATTCGCGCAAAAGTAGTATTGGCTGGATGACAAGGATTAAACCTTTATTATTAGAAAACGGAAGGATATTGTTGCCGCTTTATTCAGATGGGTATAATTTCTCGATGCTTGCCATTTCTGATAATGATGGGGATACATGGTATCCAAGTTTACCAATCATTAGCCGTGGAGGAATTCAACCAGCCCTGGCAAGAAAAAGAAATGGACATATCACAGCTTTGATGCGTGATAATGGCGATTCGCCAAACAGGGTACAAATGAGTGAGTCTTCAGATAAAGGAGAAACCTGGTCCGCCGCAGTTAAAACAGAAATACCCAATCCCGGAAGCAGTGTAGAACTATTGGTTTTAAAAAATGGGAAATGGGCATTTGTTGGTAATGATGTGGAGAACGGCAGATATCGTTTAAGTCTATATATTTCGGAGGATGAAGGCAATAGCTGGAAATACAAAACAGTACTTGAAAAAGAGGAACCTGGTAAAGGAAGCTTTTCTTATCCTTCACTAATTCAAACAAACGATGGTATCATCCATATCACTTATTCTTATCAGTTGGGTAATACCGGAGAGACTGCTATTAAATATGTGGTTATAAACCCGGCAAAATTATAAATCAATTATCCATTCTAAAAAAATCAATACCTAAAATGAATAATACAATATCAAATAAAAAAATCGGCTATATAATTATTTTTTCACCAACATTAAAAATTAAATTATGGAATCAAGCTTTCTTTCAGTGGTATTATTGCCGCTTGCTTTGGCTGTTATCATGATGGGACTGGGCCTATCGTTAACCATGCAGGATTTTAAACGGGTACTGGTTTATCCCAAAGCTGTTTTAATCGGATTAGTTTGTCAGATCCTTATATTACCGGCCATCTGTTTTTTTATTGCAAAAGGATTAGGACTGCCACCAGAACTGGCAGTAGGACTAATGTTACTCTCTGCAGCACCCGGCGGACCAACTGCTAATCTCTATAGCCATATTTTTAAGGGCGATGTGGCACTAAATGTTTCACTAACGGCGGTGAATAGCCTTGTTTCTATTTTTACCATTCCCCTGATAGTAAATTTCGCCATCACAAATTTTCTGCAAATAGATCAGCAAGTACCATTACAGTTTAAGAAAATATTAGAAGTATGCGGGGTGGTATTAGTCCCGGTTGGTATTGGAATGATCATACGGGCGAAGGCTCAGAAGATTGCACTGAAGTTGGACAAGCCCGTTAAAATTGCTTCCGCATTATTTCTGGCATTGGTGATTATCCTTACAGTACTCAAAGAAAGAAGTCATATTCTACATGATTTTAAAGTAGTTGGTTTTGCGGCACTTGCTTTAAACATATTAAGTATGGGCGTAGGATATTTTGTTCCCCGTTTATTTAACCTCGGTAAAAAACAATCCATCGCCATCGGCATGGAAATTGGCATCCACAATGGCACATTGGCAATCTTTATTGCGCTTACAGTTATCAAAAACAGTACGATGAGTATTCCCCCGGTAATTTACAGTCTGATCATGTTTTTTACCGCAGCGATATTTGGGTGGCTGGTAAATATTGGGAATAAAAAAGACGGATAGCTGTAATCAGGAAATAAAAAAAGCTGAAATTCTTTACAGTAGTATGTTTCATGGCACAAAAAAGCCTCCAACCTTTTAATCAGTTGAAAGGCTAATTTTATTGACTTGTCGGGATGACAAGATTTGAACTTGCGACCCCACGCCCCCCAGACGTGTGCGCTACCGGGCTGCGCTACATCCCGAAATCTGACTAGAAAGCTAGATTGACGACATCCAAAATGTCTATCTTTAGTTTCTAACTTAATCAGGGCTGCAAATATAGGGGGAAAAGGAAATTTCAAGTTATATTGCATAAAATTTTAGCTCCGCTACATGAAGATACTTGTAAGGCAGGCGCTTATAGCCGATCCCAACTCCCCTTTTAATGGTCAGGTAATGGATATTTTGATCAATGGTGATCAAATTTCTAAAATAGCCAAAGAAATCACAGAAAAAGCTGA
>JAYTSC010000078.1:0-9548 GCA_043745885.1 Bacteroidota bacterium
CACCAATTAGACATTAAAATTTATCATTCTGGCGGTTCGTTGTTGATGTGAAGACTCATCAACGGCCTGATCGCCGTCATTGTGTCCTCACATTCACATTTGGAGTATTTGTAAAGTCTAAATGGTATAATACTATTTGTGAAACTAAGAAGATCATGCATATTTTTTTTAACACATAGGAGGTACATAGTTTATAGAATAGGGCACTCAGAAAATTCTAAGTGCCCTATGTGATTTCTATCTACCTATGTGTTGAAAAATCCAATACAATAACCAAGAAATAACTGAAAGTTTTTGTTTATTCAATATTGCCTGATAAGTTTTCTAACATATCAATCGTCATCTTCTCCAGATTGAATTCTCGTTTCCATCCCCAATCCTGATTGGCAACACGATCATCAATGCTTTGCGGCCAGCTATTGGCAATAGCTTGTCGATAATCTGGTTGATATTTGAGTGTAAAATCGGGGATATGTTTTTTAATTTCCGCTCCAATTTCTTTGGGAGAAAAACTCATCCCCGAAATATTATAGGAAGTGCGAATCGAAATTTTTTGGGAAGGAGCATCCATCAATTCTAAAGTGGCCCGAATGGCATCAGGCATATACATCATGGGTAGATAAGTATCTTCTTCTAAAAAACAGGTGTACTTTTTTTCTTCGATAGCTTGCAAGTAAATGTCTATCGCATAATCTGTTGTACCACCACCGGGTTCCGACTTATAACTGATTAATCCCGGATACCGTATACTGCGCACATCCACACCATATCGGTTATGGTAATATTTGCACCAGAACTCTCCGGCATATTTACTGATACCATAAACGGTAGATGGCTCAATAATGGTTTGTTGTGGACAGTTCTGTTTGGGAGAAGTAGGACCAAATACGGCAATACTACTAGGCCAATAAATTTTATGTAATTTTTCTTCCCGAGCAATATCCAATACATTTAATAAGCCCTGCATATTTAAATGCCAGGCAAGGTTGGGATTTTTTTCACCGGTAGCGGATAAGATAGCGGCCAATAAATAAATCTGTGTAATATTTTGGCGAATTACCTGTACATGCAGCATTTCTTTATTCATTACATCCAAACTCACGTAAGGCCCGGATCCTTTCAACAAGGGATTCTCTTCCCGCAAATCAGAAGCAACCACATTTTGATTGCCATATTTTTTCCGTAGTGCAAGGGTCAGCTCCACCCCTATTTGTCCGGAAGCACCAATCACTAATATTTTATCTTTAATCGCCGACATTGGAAAATATTTAGATAACAAAGAAACTGATAAAAACTGAATAGCCAAACTGGTCTACTAGGATAAAATGAAAATGAAGTCAATTAAAGTAATCTATAGGTGAATTTAATCAATTGAGTATACCATATTGTTTCCGCACAAATCCATCTTGGTTTTGCGTCGCAAAATTTGTGTCTTCACAAATCCAACGACGTTTTCCATTGCTAGATTTAATTTCTTACAAATACAAATCTAACGAGGTTTTCCATCGCCAGATTTGTGTCCTCACAAATCCTGCGGGATTTTCGAAAATAATGAACGGTTTCTAAATGCTCATATGATTTGTGAAGAAATAAATCCTGCCAACTTTTCTAAATACTAGTCGGATTTGTGAAGACACAAATCCTGCCCCCTTACAAAGATTGATTTATTCTTTGTTCACAAATTATAACTACTCCTTTTCATGGTTACCTTGCCTTCAGTTTCTGTCCGCGATAAAAGCACTAATTTTACGTCTAATTATAAAATTATGATCCCAATTTTTTTAACCGAGCTTTTCAATAAACAGTCCTATAACCCGGATAACTTTTTTCTAATAGCCGGTCCTTGTGTTGTAGAAAGCGAAGAAATGGTAATGGAAATTGCCGATAAAGTTTCTATCATCTGTAAGCGATTAGATATCCCCTACGTATTTAAAGCCAGTTACCGCAAAGCCAATAGGACCAGTGCCAGTTCCTATACAGGTATTGGTGATGACAATGGATTATCTCTGATTAAAAAAGTTGGAGAAACCTTTCAACTGCCTACCACATCCGATATACATGCACATGAAGAGGCAGCCATTGCGGCTGCTTTTATTGATATACTGCAAATCCCTGCCTTTTTATGCAGACAAACAGATTTGTTAATCGCTGCAGCTGAAACCGGAAAAATTGTGAATGTAAAAAAAGGACAATTCCTCAGCGGCCCTTCTATGAAATTTGCAGTCGATAAAATTAGAAAAGCAGGTAACGAAAAAATCATACTAACAGAAAGAGGCAATACATTCGGTTACCAGGACTTGGTTGTTGATTACAGAAATATTCCATGGATGCAAGAAAATAAAGTTCCTGTAATTATGGATTGTACCCACGCACTTCAGCAGCCCAACCAAACTTCAGGTATTACTGGGGGTAACCCGCAATTAATTGGTACCATTGCAAAAGCGGCAATAGCAACAGGTGCTGATGGCTTATTTATTGAAACACACCCCAATCCTGCAATGGCAAAAAGTGATGGTGCAAATATGTTGCAACTAGATTTGTTAGCACCTTTGTTGGAGAAATTACTAAAGCTGAGAAAAGCTGTTGTATAAATTATTTTGAATGTTTAATTTTAAATGTTAAGTTAAAAATTATTCAACATTTAAAATTCACCATTCACCATTCACCATTAGTTTTTAATAGGGTTTCTCCTTCCCATAAAAATATAATTTTTAAGGTTGATCCAAAATGCGAGAACCATATAAATGATCACCGGTGAACCCAGCGTAAGAAATGAGATATAAATAAACCACATGCGAATACGTGATGAAGCAATACCCAGTTTTTCGCCAATCGCAGAACAAACGCCAAAAGCGTTCATCTCCATAAATTCCCTGATTTTTTGCATATTTCAAATTTTTTTCCTTCGGGTAGCATAACCCAACACTTATCTCACAAAGATATGATAAAATAAAACAGTTTTTTACCCCACTTGTTTTTTCGTAAATTCGCCTTTTCAAGCTAAATGCTAAATGCTAAATGCTAAATGCCTAAAACTTTAAGGATTAATACATAAATATAAAAAACATGGCTTTCGACATTGAAATGATTAAAAAAGTGTACGCTGAAATGCCTGCAAAAGTAGATGCAGCCCGTAAAGTATTAGGAAGACCTTTAACATTAAGTGAAAAAATATTATTTGCTCATTTACATGCAGACCAAAAAATAACCGGATTTGAAAGAGGGAGTAGTTATGTAGATTTTGCCCCCGATCGGGTTGCTATGCAGGATGCAACTGCTCAAATGGCCTTATTGCAGTTTATGCAGGCTGGCAAACCTAAAGTTGCCGTTCCTTCTACTGTACATTGCGATCACCTCATTACAGCAAAAGTAGAAGCCAAACAGGATTTACAGGTTGCCAATACTGAAAGTAAGGAGGTGTATGATTTTCTAGCCTCTGTTTCTAATAAATATGGAATCGGTTTCTGGAAACCAGGTGCCGGTATTATTCACCAGGTAGTATTGGAAAACTATGCTTTTCCCGGTGGACTGATGATTGGCACCGATTCGCATACGGTAAATGCAGGTGGCCTAGGTATGATTGCAATTGGTGTAGGAGGTGCTGATGCATGCGATGTAATGGCCGGACTTCCCTGGGAATTAAAATGGCCAAAACTGATTGGTATTAAACTAACAGGTAAGTTAACTGGTTGGGCTGCACCCAAAGACGTTATTTTAAAAGTAGCCGGAATTTTAACTGTAAAGGGCGGAACCGGCGCAATTGTTGAATATTTTGGTGAGGGTGCAACCAGTATGAGTTGTACCGGAAAAGGAACGATTTGTAATATGGGCGCTGAAATTGGTGCCACTACTTCCACTTTTGGTTTCGATGCAAGTATGAACCGTTATTTAAAAGCAACAGGTCGCGAAAAAGTAGCAACGTTGGCAGATGGCATAGCTTCTTATCTAAATGGAGATGCAGAAGTATATGCAGATCCGAAAAAGTATTTTGATGAAGTGATTGAGATAAACCTAAGCGAGTTGGAACCCCACCTTAATGGACCTTTCACCCCCGACTTGGCTACACCTATTTCAAAAATGAAAGAAACAGCCGCCGCAAACGGTTGGCCAACAAAAATTGAAGTGGGTTTAATTGGAAGTTGTACTAACAGTTCTTATGAAGATATCAGTCGGGCTGTTAGTTTAGCTAAACAGGTAATTGATAAAGGCCTTACTTTAAAAAGTGAATTTACCATCACACCCGGTTCAGAGCAGGTTCGTTTTACCATTGAAAGGGATGGATTTTTAGCTGAGTTTGATAAAATTGGGGCCAAAGTTTTTGCTAATGCCTGCGGGCCTTGCATAGGTATGTGGGATAGAGTGGGTGCTGAGAAAAAAGAAAAAAACACCATCGTACACAGCTTCAATAGAAATTTTGCTAAACGTGCAGATGGCAATCCCAACACTTTTGCTTTTGTTGGTTCGCCTGAATTAGTAACCGCATTGGCTATTGCCGGCGATCTAAACTTTAATCCACTTACAGATACTTTAACCAATAATAAAGGCGAACAAGTTAAACTGGATGCCCCTACCGGTTTTGAACTACCATTGAAAGGTTTTGCTGTGGATGACCCTGGTTACCAAGCGCCTGCAGCTGATGGGTCTGGTGTAAATGTTGTTGTGGCAATTGACAGCAAAAGATTACAATTATTAGCTCCCTTTACAGCGTGGGAAGGTACTGACTTGAAAGGATTGAAATTGTTGATCAAAGCCAAAGGGAAATGCACAACCGATCATATTAGCATGGCAGGGCCTTGGTTAAAATTTCGTGGTCACCTAGATAATATCAGTAATAATATGTTGATTGGTGCTGTGAACTATTTCAATGAAAAAACAGATAATGTAAAGAACCAACTCACAGGAGAATATGGAACGGTTCCTTCTACACAACGCGCATACAGAGCCGCTTCTGTTGGAACCATCGTTGTGGGAGATGAAAACTATGGGGAAGGTAGTTCTCGTGAACATGCTGCCATGGAACCTCGTTTTTTAGGTGTTCGTGCTATTTTGGTAAAATCATTCGCTCGTATCCACGAAACCAACCTGAAAAAACAGGGAATGTTAGCATTAACTTTTGACAACAAAGCCGACTATGATAAAATTCAGGAAGATGATAGCATAGATATTGATGGATTAACCTCATTTGCTCCCGGTAAGACATTAACAATGGTATTTACTCATGCTGATGGAAGCAATGATTCAATTCAAGTAAACCATACCTACAATCAACAGCAAATTGAATGGTTTAAAGCGGGTGCGGCATTGAATATTATTCGCAAACAAGTAGCTTCATAATTGATCAGGCGTTTGAAAAATAAAAAATACCTCGTTAAATAAACGAGGTATTTTTTATTCCATGAATAGGTGTTTTAAACACTTTATGAAGTATTAACCGCAAAGTTTATTCTAAAAAAGGCGCCTACTTTTATCTTAAAAATGAGTCCTGATATTATCCAAAATAAAATCTTTACAATCAGAGGAGAGAAAGTAATGCTTGATTTTGATTTAGCTACTTTGTATGGTGTAATCACAAAAAGATTAAATGAACAGGTTAAAAGAAATAAACAGAGATTCCCAAATGATTTTATGTTTCAATTGAATGTATCAGAATGGAACTTGATACTAAATTCACCTCAATTTTACGAATCTCCCATGCGGTCGCATAATGCGACCGCATCAATTAAAAAAAGAAATTTACAGTCCTTACCCTTCGTTTTTACAGAACATGGGGCCGTAATGTTAGCCAGTGTGTTAAAAAGTGAACAGGCTATTCATGCAAACCTGTTAATAGTTAGAGCATTTATAGCTATTCGGCAGGTATCTGTTCAATATAAAGAATTGACCGAAAAGTTAGCTGGTTTGGAAACCACTAATAACAAACAATTCAGGGAAATTTATCAGGCATTGAATTACCTTATCGATCAAAAACAACAGGAAGAACGATTTTCAAAAAGAGAAAGAATAGGTTTTATTAAATAATGACTCGATTAAGAGAAGCTTTTGAGCCTTTCAAATTTTAGCAGATAAAATATACGACAATTATATAAGACCTACTTGAATATTTGTATATTTTTCATTTAAATAAAAGTATAGGATTAAGTATATTATTCGCAAAATGAATAGGAAACTAAACTTGAATGATTTATATCTAGAATACTTGATGGAAGCTAACAAAATTTTCTTAGTATTACGAAACACCAGTCTTTGAAGAGACGCCTCTTTGGGTGCGGTGACCGGCGAAGCCTAGTCAGTCAAAATGATGCGCAGCACATTTTGGTAGCGGCCAAAGTAGCGTCGAAGCAAAGACGAGGCCTTGCGGCCCGAGCCAATAACCTCTAAAACTATGAATATCATTATCGATTGGAAATCATATACCTAATCCTATAAAAGTAAATTTCTCTACAATCATCAAACCATATTTTTTTACACTATATTATAAATGTTTTGAAAGTATACTAGAAATTAATTTTCATAATGGATGCCTAATTTTTCAAAGAAGACTTTCTCGCTCATCTCCTTCACTTCTCCCGGGTGCAAGTCACCCAAAGAAATATTTTCGATAGAAACTCGAATTAACCTTTTGCAAGGATGATGAATGGCGGCCACCATTTTACGCACCTGGTGAAATTTACCCTCTATTAATGAGATTAGTAACCAGGTATTTTGAACACCCTCTCTCAATTCATACCCAGAAGAAAATAAATTTTCCGGGGTATCTACTTTTTCCACTTTGCAGGGTGTAGTCACGAATACTTGCCCGTTTTTAGCAGAAATTGGAATTCCACTTCTTAATAATTCTACATTTTCATCACTTACCCTATTTTTTACTTGTACCAAATATGTTCGGCTATGTACCCGTTCTACCTGAAACAGTAAACGGGTAACTTTTTTATTGGTTGTTAACAATAACAATCCTTCTGATTGGTTATCTAATCGACCAATCGCATGTGTTCCTTCCGGGAAATTAAAAGCTACATCACCTAACAGTCTTACCGCATGAGAACTGATAAACTGCGATACCATATTGTACGGCTTATTAAGAACGAAATATCGGTGAACAACCATGGTGAACTAAAAATTAATAATTAATTAACATCGGAAGCATAAAACAAGTGACAAGATTTTAAATGCAATCTAAGATTAAGAAATTAATTTCTTTAATTATACCTAAACCCATTGCCACAATACACAGAATTTGAAACATACTTTCTGTATTACCTTGCCTGCCGGTAGATAAGTCTGTGTTTTCTGTGGCAAAATTTTATTTAGTACCTAACTTGAACTAATAACAATAACCACTTCGAAGACTCTTGAAACAACTAATCTCCGTCTAAATTAATGCTATTATATTTTGTTCTAACATAATCACTAAAATAATTTATTATTACAGCCTGAATAAATATTATGGAACAATATCATAATGATCCGATGCATGGTAAAACATTAGCGTTTATCTTAACGCAATTGGTTACTCATTTTGGCTGGGAAGAATTGGGACAGCATATTCCCATTAATTGTTTCAATAGTAACCCCAGTATTAAATCCAGTCTTACCTTTTTACGTAAGACTCCCTGGGCAAGAAAAAAAGTAGAAGATTTATATATTAGGATGGTGGAGGAATAAATTAAATTCATTGTATTTTACAAATCTTTTACTGAAAAAAAGTATATCCATGAGCACACAAACTAAAATAGCATTGGTAACCGGTGGAAGTAGGGGATTGGGAAGAAATATGGCTCTTCGTATTGCTGAAAAAGGAAATGATGTAATCATCACTTATCATTCACAAAAAGAATTAGCCGAGAATGTTGTTAGTGAAATAAAAGCTATGGGAAGAAATGCAGTGGCACTTAATTTGGATATGGCCAATTTTAATTCTTTAGGTGAATTTGTTACCCGATTGATTAACATATTACAAACCAACTGGGGGGTAACTAATTTTGATTTTTTAATTAACAATGCAGGTATCGGTGCTACCATTCCTTTTGTACAGGTTACTGAAAACGATTTTGACCTTTTTATGAACATTCATTTCAAAAGTGTTTATTTTCTTACTCAAAAACTATTGCCATTATTGAATGATCAGGGACGTATCATCAATATTTCTACCGGTACTACAAGGGTTTGTGTACCGGGCTACTCAGTGTATGCTTCAATGAAAGGAGCTATTGAAACACTCACCAAATACCTTGCGAAAGACTTGGGTACTCGTGGAATTACTGTAAATGTAGTTGCCCCCGGACCAATTGAAACAGATTTCAACAATGCTGCGATCAGAAAACAACCAGAAAGAAAAGCTGCCATGGCTAGCATGATTGCTATGGGGAGGGTGGGACAAGCAGCTGATATTGGCGGTGTCATCGCTTTCCTTTGTTCTGAAGATAGTGGATGGATTACAGGTCAGAGAATTGAAGCTTCCGGAGGAATTAGTTTATAAAATAACAAAAAAGGAGCTCCTACAATATTAATGCCCTTTTCTTGATAATCTCAATATGATTTGTTTACTTTTAATTGCTATAAATCTAAATCATGAAAAGGGTCTTCGCTATTTTTCTTGCCAGTATCTTTTTAGGAATTTATTCCTGCTCTAAAAGTGATGGCGACACATCAGCAACAAATGGCTCACAAAATACAATGAATGATTTAGTAAGAGGCGGATTTACCATTTCCCCTTTTGATACGATAGATATTACTGCACTGGTACCTTTGGGAAACCTTAATCCACCGGGTCATGTATTCCCTACAGACCACATGTATTTTTACTGTTTTACAAATAAAACGTCTTTGGATATTAAGTCACCTGGAAATGTACATATTATAAAAATTGGCAGAACACATTACAATGCAGGTTTGGCCAATGATCATTATGATTATACAATTTATTTCGGCACAGACAAGAGCTATCTATGGTGGGGACATGTTAGTAATTTATCACCCCGTTTGTCGTCGCTTGCTAATAATTTTAATTTGGCAAAATGTGACACTCCCTATTCAATAGGAGGTTCAACCTATCAACAATGTTTTCTCAATGTTTCTATCCTAGCTTCTGCAGGTGAAATAATCGGCATTTCAAATACATTTAATGGGCTAGCAGGGATGGATTTTGGAGCCTTCATAAACGGTTCCGGTTCCAACCCTTTGGAATATTTTGATGAGCATTCCCGCACCATGTTAGAAACCAAACTGGGTAGATTTGATGGAAAAGTTAAACGCACAGCCTTACCCATCTGTGGAGAAATTATTCAAGATGTAGTAGCTACTGCATTAGGTAACTGGATAAAACCGGGTTTACAAAATCATACAGAAGAATTTAATCTTGCTTTAGTGAAAGATAATATTGATCCATCTAAACAGGCAATATCTACAGGAAATTCAATTCCGGGTTTGCCTAGTAATGTTTATTACTTTATACCCCAATCCAGCGGTTTTACGAATCGGAATTTTGTTGAAGTAAAAGCAGATGGAAATACCTATTGCTACACTTTGGGAATATTAAATTTTCCTTTTCC
>JAYTSC010000079.1:0-3194 GCA_043745885.1 Bacteroidota bacterium
TGTTTTTACAACAAGCAAAAATTCAAAAAGATTTGGGTGATAAGGTATCTGCAAAAAACAGTGCAGAAAAATGTATTGTATTAGCTACAGAAGCAAAGAATGATGACTATGTGAAACAAGCAAATGATTTGATTAAAAAATTGTAAGTGCAATTTGTATAGCTGCAGTTTATATGAATTGTATCCTGCGACTTTATTGATACTTAGGAATAAAAAACCTTCTTTTTAAGAAGGTTTTTTATTGTATCCATTTCATTCGGTAACAGGTAAAAGATGTTCCTTAAGCCTGTGCCATATCCGGAATCATTTCGGCTTTATAGGTCCCTGAATCTAATTTAGATTTTGTTTCAGTAAAGGCATTCAAGGTTTCTTCAATATCTGCATCCGTATGATCGGCTGTAGGAATTAATCGATAAATAATATGCCCTTTGGGAATAACAGGGTATACTACAATGGAGCAGAAAATATGATAGTTCTCTCTCAAATCCATTACCATGGCTGTAGCTTCCTCTATACCTCCTTTCATATACACCGGAGTGACCATTGTATCTGTTTTGCCAATATCAAAACCCCTTTCTTTCAACCCTTTTTGGAGCTTCATGGCATTGCGCCATAATCTTGCTTTTAGTTCTGGTTGGGTTTGTAATAATTCTAATCTTTTCAGATTCCCTATGACGATTGGCATGGGCAAACTCTTAGCAAATATTTGCGAACGGATATTATATCGGATAAAATCAATGATTGCCTTATCACCTGCCATGAAAGCACCGATAGAAGCCATTGATTTTGCAAATGTTGAAAAATACAAATCAATACCATCCTGACAATCCTGTTCTTCACCTGCCCCGGCACCATTTTTACCAAGTGTTCCAAATCCGTGGGCATCATCCACTAATAAACGGAATGTAAACTTTTCTTTTAAGGCAATAATTTCTTTTAGTTTCCCTTGGTCACCTGCCATTCCAAATACACCTTCCGTAATTACTAGGATGCCACCGGTTTTCTGTTTTTCAATCAAATTAGCTGAACGTTCCATCTGTTTTTCAAAATCTTCCATGTCATTATGCTTATACACATAACGGTGACCTGGATGTAAACGCAGTCCATCAATAATACAAGCATGACTTTCGGCATCATATACAATAATATCATGTCTGCCACAAATTGCATCTATAGCACTCATAATACCCTGGTAACCAAAGTTCATCAGGATGGCATCTTCTTTACTTTCAAAGGCAGCCAGTTCTTTTTCTAATTGTTCATGGTAGTTACTATTTCCACTCATCATCCTGGCACCCATTGGTAAGGCTAATCCAAATCTGGCGGCAGCATCTCCATCAGTTTTACGAATTTCCGGATGATTGGCTAAGCCCAGGTAATTATTCAGGCTCCAAACCACCATTTCTTTACCCCGAAATTTCATACGACTTCCAATTTCGCCTTCTAGTTTAGGGAAAGCAAAATATCCATGTGCTCTTTCACGATGTTGACCTAGGGGTCCTGAATTCTTCAATAATTTTTCAAAAATGTCTGCCATATTATTAAATGATTAATTTAGTAAAATTCAAAGCAAATGTAAACTTTTAGCTTTTAAAGGGCAACGCTATTTATCATACAACAACTATCTTCATTTCTTATTCATTAATGTAATGCAAAAAAATAACCATTAAAATTAGTTAATATACCATGAAAAGACTCTTCCTTATCGTTTTTATCGCATTATTTTCTCATTTGAGTAAAGGTCAAAAAATAGCATTAGCAAACGTTGAAAATGGCCAAAAACACCCAAAATTGGTGGTAGGCCTTGTCATTGACCAAATGCGTTGGGATTACCTAACACGGTTTTATCCTTTATACAAGACAAATGGTGGTATAAAAAGGTTTCTGGACGAGGGATTTAGTTGCAATAATACCCTGATTCCTTATACACCAACAGTTACCGGATGTGGACATGCTTGTGCATATACCGGTTCTGTCCCATCTATTCATGGAATTACCGGCAATAATTGGTGGGATAACCAATTGATGAAGTCTGTTTATTGTAGTGAGGATAAAACAGTAAAAGGGGTTGGTGGAAAAAGCGATGAGGACGGTCAAATGAGTCCAAGAAATATGTTAACCACCAGCATTTGTGATGAACTACGTTTAGCAACTAATTTTAAAAGTAAAGTAATTGGCATTGCATTAAAAGATAGGGGTTCTATTTTACCTGCAGGACATTCTGCAAATGCGGCTTATTGGTATGAAGCGAAATCCGGTAATTTTATTAGTAGTACTTATTATATGAATGAACTACCCAATTGGGTAAACCAATTCAATAGCCGTAAAATGGTTGATTCTTTGTATAAAAAAGGGTGGGTAGGTTCATTACAGAAAGAAATCTATTTAGATTACGCAACTGCCGATGATAAAGAATATGAAGGAAAACCTTTTGGAAAAGAAGCCATTGGGTTTCCTTATAATTTAACCGCATTTATTGAAAAGGACTATTCTAAAATTGCCTCTACACCCCATGGTAATACCATAACAGTAGAAATGGCAAAAGCCGCGGTTATCGCAGAAAAAATGGGGAAAGGTTCTGTAACAGATTTTCTAGCAATCAGTTTTTCTTCTCCTGATTATATTGGTCACTCATTCGGGCCGAATTCATGGGAACTGGTTGACAACTATGTACAATTAGATGTTGAATTGGGTAAATTGTTTGCATTTTTAGATGCAAATGTTGGAAAAAACGAATATACTGTGTTCCTTACTGCAGACCATGCAGTTGCTCATATCCCGGGTTTTTTGAAAGAAAATAAAATTCCGGGAGGACTGAGCAATGTTTCCGGTATGATGAAATTGATGAATGATCAACTAAAAGAAAAATTTGGTATTGAAAAGTCAATTGTTAGTATGTTCAATTCCCAAGTTTATCTCAATCATCGTGTTATTGATTCGGCAAAACTGGATGATGAACCCATCAAAAAATGGATCATTCAATTTCTTTTAAAAGATTCAACTGTTTCAAATGCATTTGCAACCTCAGACATCATGACCACGCCAATTAACAAAACAATACGTGAGATGACAGCGAATGGCTACTACCCTAACCGTAGTGGTGATGTCCAAATTATTTTAAAACCCGGTTACTTTGAAGGTGGCACCACAGGAACAACCCATGGTTCGTGGTACCCTTATGATTCTCATATTCCT
>JAYTSC010000080.1:0-3705 GCA_043745885.1 Bacteroidota bacterium
CGAATGATCCAACTCTTATCTGACAATTCATCAGTCAGTTGTCCTTCACCCCAACCGCTATAACCTAAAAAAAACCGGATATCTTTTTTGCCTAATTTTTTTTCTTTCAAAAGTAATAATACCTCTTCAAAATCTCCGCCCCAAAATATGCCTTTTGTAACTTCAATACCTCCTTTTATAAGTTCCGGGCATTGATGTAAAAAATGTAAAGTATCTTTTTGAACCGGCCCGCCTTCAAAGACCGGAAAGCGGTTTCCTTCGGCATTCTTTATCAGGTCTCCCAACTCCCGATCCAAATTTTTATTTAGAACAAAGCCAAAACTGCCTTCCTCACGGTGTTCGCATAAGAGAATAACGGTGCGCATAAAATTTGGGTCCTTTAAAAAAGGATCCGAGATGAGTAATATGCCAGGTTGAATATCAGCCATAGGGAAAAGATAAGAAAAACATTTAATTCGCAGAAAAAGGGTATCACTTTTTGCGTTAAAATCATGATAAACCCGAAATCTGCAAGTCTTCATTTTGTTGTTCGCGCTATATTTGTATCGATGAAGAGAACTTTCCCCGTCATTTTCATACTTATTTCACTATCCCTGTTCGGCTTGATCCTTTTACAAGTCTCATGGTTACAGAATTTATTGGAGGTTACCAAGAGCCAATTTGACAATAACCTCTCAGAAGTTGGCGTGAATGTTGGTAGGGAACTTAGTAAAAGTGTATATAGCGGAAAGTTAAGAATACCTAGAAGAGGGGGTCTCACCTTTAGCTCTGAATTTCATCTACATGATCTAAAGCCACCAACAGTTGAAGAAAAATTTTCTCCGGAAGAGATTCAGAAAAAAATTGATAATGAATTTAGCAGACTGAATTTGAAACACCTGAAATATGAGTTTGGAATTACTAACGCCAATGATGATTATGAAATGTTTAGTAAGGGGTATGAAAAAGAATTCTGGGACACACTCAATAACAAACGAAGGTATTTCCCCATTTTACCTGAAAACAATTCTGATATTGAAGGCATGGCTGCTTTTGAGCACTTGATCATTGTGGTTCCGGATTTTAATAAACAGATATGGGCTTCACTTCAATGGGTTATCTTAGTGGGGCTATTATTTATGTTGGTAATAATTGCAGCTTTTTTTGTTACAGTAAGATCTTTATTGAACCAGAAAAAATTAAGTGAGATCAAAAGTGATTTCATTAACAACATGACCCATGAATTTAAAACGCCTTTGGCTACTATCTCATTAGCTATAGATGCTCTCCGAAATGAAAAAGTGCAGGCAGACAAAGAGAAATCAAGTTACTTCAGAAGCATTATTAAGGAGGAAAATATTCGCATGAACAAACATGTCGAAACCATTTTGCAGGCGGCCTTTATGGAAAAACAGGAATTGCAATTAAATCTTACCTCCCTTCATGCCCACGAAATGATTCAATCAGCTTTAGAAAACTATCAATTACAGCTAAAAGATAAGGAAGGAGGCATTCAACTATTGCTGAATGCGAAGTCTGATGTTATTAGAGCAGATGAAGTTCATTTTTCAAATCTTATCTCAAACCTTATAGATAATGCCATTAAATACGCTAATCATCAATTAAAAATTATCATATCAACACATTGTACCAAAAAGTACCTCGTTATCAGGGTTGAAGATAATGGTATTGGTATGAGTAAGGAAACTGTGAAACGAATATTTGAGAAATTTTACCGTGCGCATACGGGTAACCTGCATAATGTAAAAGGATTTGGACTAGGCATGAGTTATGTAAAAACCGTAATTGATGCGCACAAAGGAAAAATTAAAGTAGAAAGTATTTTGGGTAAGGGAAGTGTTTTTACGATTGAAGTACCTTTAGGGTAGTAAGTAGTAGGTAATAAGTAATAAATAGTAAGTTATAAGTGGTAAGTTATAAGTGATAAGTTATTTTTTTAAGGGGTAACTTAGCCACAATAGGCTGCCATCTCCGTAGCTTAAAAATCGGTAATTGTTTTGTGAAGCATACTGATATATTTTTCGCCAGTCTTCACCGGTAATGGCTGCTACTAATAATAATAGGGTTGATTGTGGTTGATGAAAATTGGTGATTAATGCTTTTATTATTTTAAATTGGTAGCCGGGTGCAATAATGATCTGTGTTTTGGTAATAAGTCTTTCCATATTGTTTTCTTGCATCCATGTAAGTAAGGATTCCAATGCTTCTTTTGCAGAAAAAATCTCTTCAGTAAGGTAATAAGCGTCCCATTGTGATAGAGGTAATGCCTCATTTTTAATTTGTGGATCAAGGATTGTTTTTATTCCCAGCCAATACAAGCTTTCGATAGTTCTTAATGAGGTAGTGCCCACTGGTATAATGTTTTGCGTTAATTGCGTAATCAGTTTTTGTATAAAGGAAATGCTAACATCTATAAATTCAGCATGCATTTCATGGTCTTCCATTGTTTTGCTTTTCACAGGCTTAAAGGTGCCGGCACCTACATGAAGGGTAACAAAATCGTGTTGAATATTTTTTTCTTTCAATTTCTCGAAAACACTTTTCGTAAAATGTAAGCCCGCAGTAGGTGCAGCAACCGAGCCATCTTGCACTGCATAGATAGTTTGGTAACGTTCCGTATCCGATTCTTCAGGATTTCTATTGAGATAGGGGGGTAAAGGGATTGCACCAGTCTGGTGTAACAATTCTGCAAAACTAAGATCCGGATTATCCCAGCTTAATTCGATCAAATAAGAATCATTTAGTTGTGCTACTTTTTTTGCTGTCAGGGTAATTGCTGAAAGATCATTTTTTATTAACTTTTTCACCAATAATGACTTTTTCCATTTCTTTGCGCCACCCACCAAGCATATCCACAGAACATTTCCTTTTTGTAACATGGCCGTTGTAATGTCGCCATATTGCTGATGGGGCTCTAAACAAAAAATCTCAATCTTTCCTCCATTCGTTTTTTCGAATAGTAAACGAGCGGCTACTACTTTCGTATTGTTGAAAACGAGAAATGTGTTTTCCGGTAAATGAGTAGAGAGAGATGCATAAGTTGCTGTTTCAATCTCATGATTACGGTAGATTAATAATTTGCTTTGGTCTCTTTCCGGTAAAGGATATTTGGCGATGCGACTATCGGGTAAAACATAATTGAAGTCGGCAATTTCGATATTTTTAGGATCAAGGTTCAAGGTTGGATCTGTTTAGCTAAAGGTTTCTGAGATAATGGCTTGGATCTTATTTGCCAACCAATTCTAACATTTGCTTTTTGAGTTGAGTTTGTGCGTATAGCAAATTCAAAATCGTTTGTATTTCATGGGTGTTGGCTCTGGAATAATGAGAGGATATTTTTTGTTTAATTTCTTGCATCATTTGTACGGCATGAATGTTTTCTTCTGTTTCATGATCTGTTTTATTCAACTGACTCTTCCATTATTTATTTTAAGCCTTGTTGATATTTGTTCAAAAGTACTAATGACAATTCTTTCATATTAACAGTAAACTAAGCTCCCATGGTTGATGTATCAGCATAAAATTTGCTAATCTAAAGTGGCGTTGTTGCATGAATAAATACAGCATTATCAATGGTTTCAGCAGATTAAAAGTAAAAATAAGTTCAAAAATGGATATTTCGGTCTATAGTTTACCACTTATTTCAGTGGATAGTTTACCACTCATTTCGGTGCAAAGTTTACCACTTGGTATATAGTTAACTGA
>JAYTSC010000081.1:0-1796 GCA_043745885.1 Bacteroidota bacterium
TGGGATCAAAAGCCATCGCAACCGCTGAAAGATTCGGCCATAAATCATCTATTTTAGTCCAACTGGAGTTTGCATCCGTTATATCTGTATTAAACCATAACCCCCCGCTTACACCCCCTGCCCAAACTTTTTTACCTGTGTTGTCATTAGGGTCCCAAACAAGGATACGGGTTCTTCCTCCAACATTATTTGGACCTCGTTCAGACCATGGATTATTGGCCGTTCCCGGAATACCCTGAACCAAGGCACCGCCACGTGCTTGCTTGTTTTGCCTGATAATGGCCGGCAATACTTCAGGGGTTGGCCTTTTTAATTGCGGATCCATGGTTCGTAAAAAATCCTGTTCCCAAGCCAAGGTCGGTGCAAGGGTTTCATTCTCTTCACCTTCCTCATCTCTGTCCTCCTCTTTCATTTGGTGTTGACTGAATGGATGCTTGTTAAGATAGTTGGCATACCTTTCTTTTGCCAATTCTTCAGCTGAGCGTATTGTTTTCAGTATCAATTGCCCATCCTTGCTAATTTTTACTTTAGTAGTTGAAATAGGTTTTGTTTTGGAAATATTCTGAGCAGCGTTGCTTTCTTCTGGCAATACATGCTTTTGAGTCTGCCACTTACTTAATAGCCCAACACCGAAAAAGAGGGCTACCAATAGAAAAATTTTTGCTGATTTTGTAGAAATTCTCATAACGGAATGTTTGTAGTTTTAGTTGTAATGTGTCTTTTAATATTTTTTATCGGATACGATTTCCTGATACCGAGTAATATTCCATTTTAATTTGCGAGAATCTTGAGAAAGTAAAATATAGGAGGGGTAAAACTTTCCATCGGTAAGTATGGAATCATTGCTATTATTCTTTGAATCATTCATCTTCCCATTCACGGTTTCCGAAACCTGTGCTACATAATAGTTAGCTTCCAGAAAGGATTCATTTCCCATGTTACGAATGGTAAATGGAATGGCCTTTCCGCTCAGGTAAAATGAGTCGATAATATACTGTTTTGAGAAGTTTTCAGGCAAATGAACACTGAAAATAATACCCCTGCCTTTGCCGAATGCAGACTGATAACTGGAAAAAGTAGCGGAAATAGGAGGGTTGCCAACTTCGGTAATTTTGGTAGGTGCAAAACAGCCAATTGTAGAAATCAATATAAATACATACAGAGTTAAAACAAAAGCAAGGTTTCTCTTGTGCATTATTTAGGGTTAAAGTTTTGGTCTGTAATTACTGCACTCTCACAAATATAGGTGCATTTAAAGTAACCTACCAGATATGTTTAAAAGCAATCACAAATACTTACTTTAACCTTATTCACGTATATACTTTTTTAAAAACAGAAAAATATAGCGTATATATTATTTACGAATCCTAATCAAACCATGCTTAAAATTTCACTTCTTCTTTTCGAGATTGGAGAAGGAAGTTTAGTAATGAAATGTAATAACTTTTTTTACTTTACTGAAAGATGCTAAAATATTTTGCGATTAATTTCCTTCCTTTCACATCCCCCAAAGCCGCATTGAGAATATTTTCATAAGCAATCCTTACCTGGTCATTCTGAGAAATTTCTAGGGTTAATGCCACTTTTGACCAAAAAGAAGAATACACGCATTTTTCAGATCTTACCGCCTGCATTTTATTACCATCTCCTCGTTTGAATGGAGCAATAAAAAAATCAAACCTTTTACTTGGCTCACCATATTTCAGTTTTAAGATGCCCAAATGTTTATCATAAGAAGACTTTAATGAATTCCATGAATCCTCCTTTGGCATGAGGATGGAAATTCGCCAAACTTT
>JAYTSC010000082.1:0-8414 GCA_043745885.1 Bacteroidota bacterium
CCAATTGGTTACACTGTCTGAGCTTGATTTTTTTCTAGGTGCTTTTAATGGTCAAATGGATAAAACGGTTATTGAAAAATTCTGTGCAATTGATGATCATGATGTAATGCATGCGATCAAAAGATGGAGCAAACATCCTGATAAAATATTATCACTACTTTGTACCCGCTTTTTAAATAGGCAGCTTTATAAAGCAAGGATTCAGTCTGAGCCTTTTGAAGAATCATTTGTTCAAACAAAAAAAGAAACCGTGAAAAAACAATTTGGGATTGAGGAAGCCGATGTTGATTATTTATGTTTTACCGGCGAGGCAACTAATACCCTTTACCAATCAAAAGATGAACAAATTAACATACTTTTCAAAGATGGGTCTGTTAAAGACATATCAAAAATTGATAATGCATTAATTCACCAAAACCTTTCAGCTCCGGTAAAAAAATTTTATATTTGTTTGTTAACCTAGGCAATAGTCGCTTGTCCATAGGCTATCAAATATTGCAATCGACCTTTATATATAAATACGTTCCTTATGCAATTTACAGCCGCACAAATAGCCATTATGATAAATGGTAAACTGGAAGGGGACCCAAATGCCATGGTAGTTTCTTTCGGCAAGATTGAAGAAGCGATTGATGGTCAATTGTCATTTTTAGCCAATCTTAAATATGAAGAATTTTTATATAATACAAAGGCATCGGTCATCATCATTAATAATTCTCTGGAATTAAAAGCTGCAGTAAAGTCTACAATCATTCGAGTACCCGATGCATATTCAGCATTTGCAACCCTTTTGGCCAAATACCAGGAACTGAAAACACAACAATTAGCCGGAATCCAAGAACCCAGCTATATTGCTTCAAGTGCCATTCTAGGAGAGAATATTTATATAGGGGCATTTGCTTATATAGGGCAAAATGTAACGATTGGAAATAATGTAAAAATATTTCAATCTGTTGTTTTAGGTGATCATGTGAAAATTGGTGATAACAGTATCCTTTATGCGGGTGTAAAAGTTTATATGGATTGTGTGATTGGGAAAAATGTATTTATCCATGCCGGTACCGTCATTGGTAGTGATGGTTTTGGATATGCACCACAGGCAGATGGCAGTTATCAAAAAGTTCCACAAATAGGAAATGTGATTATTGAAGATTTTGTTGAAATAGGCGCCAATACCACCATTGATAGGGCAACTATGGGTTCAACCATTATTAGAACAGGTGTAAAACTAGATAATCTGATACAGATTGCTCATAACGTAGAAATAGGTGCTTATACAGTAATTGCAGCTCAAACAGGTATTAGTGGAAGTGCTAAAGTGGGTAAACATGTAATGATGGGTGGACAAGTAGGTACTGCGGGGCATATTTCCATAGCTGATGGTAGCAAAATAGCGGGAAAAAGTGGTATGACAAAAACTGTAAAAGAACCTAATAAGTCATATACCGGCAATCCTGCTTCAGATGTATCAAGCTCCCTGCGAATTCAAGCCTTGGTGAGAAACCTGCCTGATTTAGAAAAAAGGGTTAAGGAATTGGAAAAAATGATTGATCTCCTCCTTGTTGAAAGGGTAAATGCTTGAAGAAAGCCATTTAACCACCTTGAATTCTTATTTTTGCAATACATTTTAGATTAACAAGCATATTTGACCATAAATCGATAGGCTAGATAACCACTACAGGTATATCGTAGTATGATAACAAAATATTTAACCCCGTTTAAATTAGAACCTTAGAATGGATAGTAATTTCAATCCCGACAAACAACATACCCTTGGAGTGCCTATCAGTATTAGTGGTACCGGATTACATACCGGTATTTTGGTGGATATGACATTGAAACCTGCTAACCCCGGTTTCGGATTTCAATTTCAGCGTGTAGACCTTCCCAACCAGCCTGTAATTAAAGCTGATTGTGATTTGGTTACAGATACAAGTAGAGGTACAACCTTACAAGTAGGTGAAGCCAAAGTAAGTACGGTTGAACATGTATTGGCCGCTTTGGTTGGAATGGGGGTTGATAATGCACTAATTGAATTGAATGGACCTGAAATTCCGATCATAGATGGTAGTTCTGCACCTTTTATTGCTTTGATAGAGAAGTCCGGGGTAGTTGAGCAAGAAGCAACCAAAGCTTGGTATAGCCTTGATGAGAATATTTATCATTACGATGAAGAAAAAAGAGTAGAAATGGTAGCCATGCCATCTATGGATTATCAAGTAACCACGCTAATTGATTTTAATAGTCCGGTTTTAGGCACTCAACATGCAGGTTTAAAAACGATTAAAGATTTTAAAACTGAAATTGCTCCTTGCCGTACTTTTTGTTTTTTACATGAGTTAGAAACCTTGTTAGATAATGACCTGATAAAGGGTGGCGATATTAATAATGCTATCGTTGTGGTGGATAAGGCAGTTACAGATGCTGAAATGTCACGTTTAGCCAAAGTATTCAAACGCGATAAAATTGAAGTGAAAAGTGAAGGCTATCTGAATAACCTTGAGCTGCGATTTCCGAATGAACCAGCACGTCATAAATTATTAGATGTGATTGGTGATCTTGCGCTGATTGGTTACCCGATTAAAGCTCGAATAATTGCCAATAGGCCGGGTCATAGTACCAATGTTGAATTTGCAAAAAAGATAAAACAGTATATTAAAAAGAACAGACATGTAAAAGATGTACCTGTTTACAATCCGGCTATGCCGCCAATTTTACGATTAGAGCAGATTGAAAAAATATTGCCACATCGCCATCCATTTTTATTAGTAGATAAAATAATTGAATTGACTGATACATCAGTTGTTGGTATTAAAAACGTATCATTTAACGAATGGTTTTTCCCCGGTCATTTTCCCGGAAATCCTGTTATGCCAGGCGTATTACAAATTGAGGCTTTGGCACAAACCGGTGGTATTTTGTGTATCAATTCTATGCCGGAAGGGGTTTACGATACTTATTTTTTGAAAATCGACAATTGTAAGTTTAAACAAATGGTTAGACCCGGAGATACCATGGTATTAAAAATGGAATTTGTGGGACCCATTCGCCGAGGTATTTGCGAAATGAGGGGAACCGTTTATGTAGGTGGAAAAGTTGCAACAGAAGCAGATTTAGTTGCGCAGGTGGTAAAGCGACCATAAGGTTTCAATACTGTGAAGTGATAAAGGAATTGTATAATGATAGTCAATAATTATTCCTATCACAAGAATCTGGGTCAAATGAAAAAACCATATCAATCATACAATTAATCAAAAAATCAGCGATTAAAGATTCCCAATGACGCATCCTTACACATATATTGATCCAAATGCAAGAATTGCAGCCAATGTAAAGATCGACCCCTTTACAGTTATACACGGCGATGTGCAAATTGGAGAAGGCACTTGGATAGGCAGTAATGTTACGATTATGGATGGAACAAGAATTGGAAAAAATTGTCGTGTTTTTCCTGGAGCTGTGTTGGGTGCAATTCCACAAGACTTAAAATTCAGTGGAGAAAAATCAACGGTAGTAATAGGTGACAATTGTACCATACGAGAATTTGTAACGATTAACCGTGGTACAGAAGACAGGGGTAAAACTAAAGTAGGTAATGATTGTCTCATCATGGCATATAGTCATATAGCCCATGATTGTATCATAGGCAACAATTGTATAATGAGTAATAGTGTACAAGTTGCCGGACACGTAACCATGGGCGATTGGACTGTTGTTGGTGGGGTTAGTGCCGTTCACCAGTTTGTAAATATTGGACAGCATTGCTTTATTGCCGGAGGTAGTTTGGTAAGTAAAGATGTACCACCCTATATTAAAGCTGTACGTAACCCACTAAGTTATGGAGGAGTAAACAGTGTGGGATTAAAGCGACGAGGATTTCCCTTACTACAAATTAATGGAATCCTTGATGTTTATCGAACCATCTATAATAAAGGGTTTAACACGTCACAGGCATTAGAATTTATTGAAGAAGAACTGCCGGCTACAGATGAAAGAGATGAGATTGTAACTTTTATTAGGGAAAGTGGCAGAGGCATCATTAAACGATATGTTAAAGGCGCAACAGAAGAAGATTAGCCCCCTCCTGACCCTCGGAAAAGTGTGTGTAAATAATTCCATTAATGAACAATACCCATCAAGCGCATACTGATCTCCTTACCTCCTCTTCAATTGGTTGGGGTATGGAGATTATTTTGAATGATGCCGGCAAGCGATTTAACCGCGATTGGATTTTTAGACATTTTACTTTTACTTTTAAAACAGGCGTTTCCTATGCCATTACCGGGCCTAATGGAAGTGGGAAGAGTACCTTATTACAAGCAATTGCCGGTAGTTTGTATATGAGTGAGGGTAGTCTTGCATTCCAAATATCAGAACAGGTCAAACAGAGTATTGAAAATGAAACCAAGAAATCGGATGGTATAGAACCTGAAAATATATTCCGGTATATTTCTATGGCGGCACCTTATTTAGAACCGATTGAGGAAATGACTGCAAAAGAATTTCTTTATTTCCATCACCGGTTTAAACCTTTAACTACTATTGTTGCCATTGAAGAAATACTTTCTTTAATAGGATTAGAAAAAGCAACGAATAAACAGATTCGCTATTTTAGTAGTGGAATGAAACAGCGAATTAAACTGGCCCAAGCTATCTTTTCGGATGTACCGGTATTATTGCTTGATGAGCCTTGCACAAATTTAGATAGTTCTGGCTACGAATTGTATCATTCACTAATCAATAATTATTGTAAAAGCAAGCTTATCATAGTAAGTAGTAATGATATGGAAGAGATGGATTTTTGCAAGGAAAAAATAAATATACTCGAGTACAAATAATATTATTCTTTCAATTCATAAAATAGAATCGGCGATTATTTCTGCAGAGAACACTTTTTTTGCTCAAGGAAATATTATTCCTATCGTCTGCTAGCAATCAACAAATTTAAATCAGTATATTTTAAATCAAAACGTTGGCTGATATAAAAATCAGTGACAGATCCTTTGAACAAATAAATTCCTTCCCGAAGATTAAATTTATGCCATACCATTTCTTCCAATCCCCCCTCATCGCTGATCTCTAAAAGTAAGGGCATTAAAACATTACTGATTGCCTGGCTGGCCGTACGGGCAAAACCACTGGGAATATTGGGCACACAATAATGAATCACTTCATGTTTTAAAAAAGTGGGTTCTTCGTAACTGGTTAATTCACTGGTTTCAAAACAACCACCACGATCGATGGCCACATCAATAATAATACTTCCCGGGCGCATGGCAGCAACCATAGATTCAGTAACTACTACCGGTGCACGGCCGTATTCATTACTTAATGCGCCAACCGCTACTTCACAGGTTTTCAATTGCTTTGATAAGATGCGAGGCTCAAGTACACTGGTCCAGATGCGCTGCCCTAAATTGTTCTGTAATTGTTTTAAACGATACACATTGTTATCAAATACTTTTACCGAAGCACCAAGTGCCAATGCATTTCTGGTGGCAAATTCACCTACTATACCTGCTCCAATTATCACAACCTTTGTTGGTGGAATACCGCTTATCCCTCCCAACAAAACACCTTTGCCTTTATTAAAACTGCTGAGGTATTGACCTGCAATTAACATCACTGCACTACCTGCAATCTCACTCATACTTCGAACAATGGGATAACTACCGCTATCATCTTTAAAATTCTCAAAACTTAAAGCAGTGATGCGTTTCTCCATCATCTTTTCTATATATTCTTTTTTGAGTGCTGAAAGATGAATAGGAGAAATAATGGTTTGATTTTGTTTGAGAAGTGGCATGTCTTCCTCAACAGGAGGAGCACTTTTTACTAAGATGGGACAATTGAAAATTTCATTCCTGTCATAAACAATTCTTGCTCCGGCTTCTGCATAATCTTTATCAGAAAAATGACTGCCAATACCTGCTTTGTGTTCTACAGCCACTTCATTACCATTCGCCACCAATACTCCTACTGCATCGGGTGTTAGTGCAATTCTATTTTCCTGGAAGGCAATTTCTTTAGGAATTCCTATATGTAATTTGGCCCCCTGGGGTTTTACATCTAATACCTCTTCCAGTGTTTCATAAGTAAAAGAAGAGCTAATT
The DNA here is from genome assembly GCA_043745885.1 of Bacteroidota bacterium. Classification (GTDB taxonomy): domain Bacteria; phylum Bacteroidota; class Bacteroidia; order Chitinophagales; family Chitinophagaceae; genus Sediminibacterium. Next base: position 6,114 of record JAYTSC010000082.1, read on the forward strand.
ATGGGTTTGGTTGCCATGGTTGTTGTTTGTTAAAGAGACTAAAATTAATTCTTTTAAGTCAAACGCAATACGAGATAATATTTTGCGAATGGTGAAGCTAGCGTCTTGTTGTTTTAGTCAGCAGTTGCCAGAAATCCAATTTCAATTATCTCAACTTTTCTATAAAATACCCGGAAGAATTAATTATACTGTAAATAACCTCCGTGTATCTTCATCTAATATTTTTAAATGTATATGAAAAGTATCTTCCGGTAAAAGTCCGGAAGCATTTTCGGGCCATTCTATCATACACAGATTCCCACTCAAAAGGCTGTCTTCCACCCCGGCATTCATGGCTTCTTCCTCATTTTTCAATCGGTACCAATCCATATGAAATATGGTTCCGACAAAGGGGCTGGAATATTCATTAATAATAGCAAAAGTGGGACTGCTAACCCTAGATGTTACCTCTAACACTTCACAGAGGGCATGAATAAAAGTAGTTTTACCTGTACCCATGCTTGCATGAAAAGCCCATACTTTTTTCGTTTTTCCTTCTTTCCATAAAAGGGTGGCTACTTGCCCGATTTGGTCAAGGGTAAAGTTTGCATCCATGTAGCAAATATACATCCCTAATTTGCACGGATTTGAAACCATGATGTATTTATAGTTCGCAAATCGAAACAATGAGGATAAGCGGTTCTGTATCTTTGCATAATAATAAAAAGTAAGTGAGTACTATTTTAAAATTAGAGGAAAGCTCAGCAAAACCTATTATTTTAAAAGGAAAAATACAAACTACGAATTATCAATAATGAATTATGGAAAAAGTTAACTGGAAAGTTGAAGGCATGAGTTGTACCAACTGTGCATTAACAATTGATAAATATTTATCAGGTAAAGGTCTGAACCAGGTAAAAGTAAATTTTATTGGAGGGGATATCAGTTTTGAATGGGATGCGGCCACATCTAAACAGGATATAGCTAAGGGTATAGAAGGGTTGGGTTACCATGTGATTACCGGAGAAAAATCTGATCTGCAAAAAGACAAACGGGTTTTCAAAAACCATTTTCAACGGTTTTTATTTTCTATGGTATTTACCTCACCCTTATTACTACATATGATTCCGGGTGTTCATATTCATTTACTCATGAATCCTTATGTACAACTTGCGTTAACTATCCCTGTTTTTATAGTAGGAATGGATTTTTTTGGTCGTAGCGCTCTCAAAAGTTTATTTAAGGGAATTCCCAACATGAACGTATTAATTGCCTTAGGTGCTTCAGCGGCTTTTGGGTATAGCTTATACGGAACATTGATAGGACAGGCTGCACAATACATGTTCTATGAAACAACGGCTACTATTCTCACACTGGTATTTCTGGGTAATTGGATGGAAGATAAGTCTGTAGAAACCACACAAGCTGCATTAAAGAAATTAGCAGTTAGTCAGAAAGTAATGGCAAATATGATTACCTATGATGATGCACACCAGGAACATGTATTTCCAGTAGAAAATACTGTTTTAAAAGTGGGTGATATTCTTCTTATCAAATCTGGAGAAACGGTTCCCATGGATTGTAAAATTTTATGGGGGGAGGCAAGTATTAATGAAGCCATTATTAGTGGAGAAAGTGCACCTCTTGAGAAAACGATAAACGATAAACTGATTGGAGGCAGTTTAGTGGAAAATGGCACAGTTAAGGCGTATGTCACAGCGGTTGGAGCTGATACTGTTTTATCGAATATATTAACATTGGTGAAAGAAGCCCAAGCCGAAAAACCACCTATTCAACAATTAGCCGATAAAATCAGCGCCATCTTTGTTCCGGTTGTAGTAGCCATTGCATTGATTACTTTGTTGCTCAACTATTTTATAGGACAACATTCATTTAGTGAAAGTTTGTTAAGGAGTATTGCTGTATTGGTTATCTCCTGCCCATGCGCTATGGGGCTTGCTACCCCTGCTGCAATTGCAGTGGGTTTGGGTAGGGCGGCCAAGCATGGTGTGTTGTTTAAAAATGCAAAAAGCTTGGAGATATTCAAGAGCATTACACAAGTAGTTTTTGATAAAACAGGAACCCTAACAACCGGCCTGTTTTCAATTACAAAATTTGAAGTAGTCGGTATTGAGGAAGAAGAATTTAAAAGGATAGCTTTTTCATTAGAAAAATACGCTAGCCATCCCATTGCCAAAGCCATTGCAAAGGAATGGAAAGTGAAGAATGAAATACGTTGGGCTACCATTGAAGAAATCAAAGGCTTGGGTATGAAAGCAGTTGATAAAGAGGGTAATGAATTCCTTGCGGGATCATATAAAA
>JAYTSC010000083.1:0-4228 GCA_043745885.1 Bacteroidota bacterium
GGTTTTTGGGCAAAAGATGCCTACATTGGTTTTTATGAATACCCTTATAAAGTAGTGTCAAAGTCTTATATGGTCAATACCGTTTCCGTAGCTTTTGAAAGTGCTATGGAACCCTCTCAAATTGTGGTAAATGTTTCAAGTGTAAAGGGGGGGTCTGAAGATGTACACGGCACTATACCAAAACCCGAATTAACTGCCATTGATGTAAAAAAAGGGAGCTTTTTAACAAAAAAAGAAGTAACTACTATGCAGAAAACAAATACTTATTTCCTCACCAATGTCAATTATCCTTTTAGTGCTACTTTAAGAATTGGAGATGAAGAGATAGTGATTGATATTAACAAATCCGGCACCTGGAAAATTGATGTGGTTTTACGGTAAAACGTTTCTGTTTTTTTCAAATTCATGGATTCTTTCAAATAGTCCTACGGACCTCGTTTTGAAGTCAAATAAAAGTGGATAAATAGACCAATTTTATTCCTTTTTAACCCCTATTTTTTAGTAGATTTGCACACTTCTGAAATTAACTTAAAATACAGGATCAGCAAGCATTTATGAGTGAAGAACAAATGAGCAGTAATGAGGCCCAGAATAAGAATTACGGAGCCGACAGTATTCAGGTTTTAGAGGGTTTAGAAGCGGTAAGAAAAAGACCCGCCATGTACATTGGAGACATCGGGGTTAAAGGACTTCATCACTTGGTATATGAAGTAGTTGACAACTCAATTGATGAGGCCCTGGTTGGTTATTGTAAAAATATTTTGGTTACCATACACGAGGACAATTCAATCAGTGTTCAAGATGATGGCCGAGGTATACCAACTGCCATGCATACGAAAGAAAAGCGAAGTGCACTTGAAGTGGTTATGACAGTTCTTCATGCAGGTGGAAAATTTGATAAAAACACATATAAAGTATCCGGTGGATTACATGGTGTAGGAGTAAGTTGCGTTAATGCTTTAAGCACCAAGCTCTTAGTAAATGTACATCGTGAGGGAAAGATATTTGAACAGGAATACCGTATTGGTGTACCGCAATATCCGGTTAGAGAAGCCGGGGTAAGCACCAAAACAGGTACTTATGTTCATTTCTGGCCAGATTTAACCATCTTTCAGGAGTCTGTTTACAAAAGAGAAATTCTGGAAGGACGTTTACGAGAGTTATCTTACCTGAACAGAAGACTCAATATTGTTCTTACCGACCTGCGTGAGAATGACGATTCCGGTCTTCCCTATTCTAAAAATTTTTATAGTGAAGGAGGAATTGTTGAGTTTGTAGAAATGCTCGATAAAAATGGTAATCGTAACCCACTCATTCCTGCTCCACTTTATGTAGATGGCCATGATGCCGCTTCCAATATTGCTGTGGAAGTTGCGCTTACTTATAATGACGATTTTAAAGAACATATTTTCTCTTATGTAAATAATATCAATACCATTGAGGGCGGAACCCATGTAACGGGCTTTAGACAAGCTTTAACCCGGGTTTTTAAAACCTATGGAGACAAACAAGGACTCTTTGAAAGAGCTAAAGTGGTTATTGAGGGAGATGATTTTAGAGAAGGACTAAGTGCTATTATTTCTGTAAAAGTTCCCGAACCCCAATTTGAAGGACAAACGAAAACGAAACTGGGGAATAGCGAAGTAAGTGGTATTGTTCAAACAACTGTTGCGCGTGCATTGGAAGCCTATCTGGAAGAAAATCCCAGAGAAGCTAAAAATGTTATCTCCAAAATCATTTTAGCCGCTCAAGCTAGGGTTGCTGCCAAGAAAGCCCGGGATATGGTTCAGCGTAAAACAGTATTAAGTGGCGGAGGATTACCCGGTAAATTGGCAGATTGCAGTGAAAGAGACCCTCAGAAATGCGAATTATATTTAGTTGAAGGAGACTCTGCCGGTGGTACTGCCAAACAAGGCCGCGATAGAAGCTACCAGGCAATTTTACCTTTACGAGGTAAGATTCTCAACGTAGAAAAAGCCATGGAGCATAAGATCTACGAGAATGAAGAGATTCGCAATATGTACACTGCATTAGGCGTAACGGTTGGTACTCCCGATGACCCCAAAGCCCTAAATGTGGTAAAACTTCGTTATCATAAGCTGATCATTATGACAGATGCTGACGTAGATGGTTCACATATTGCAACACTGATTCTGACCTTTATTTTCCGATATATGAAAGAATTGGTAGAACAGGGATATGTTTACATTGCTCAACCCCCATTATACCTCGTAAAAAAAGGCAAGGAGCAAGAATATGCTTATAGTGAGGAACAAAGAAAAGGTTGGGTAACAAAACTGGGTGGTGGAAAAGATGACAGTGTAACCATTCAACGATACAAAGGTTTAGGAGAAATGAATGCAGACCAACTTTGGGAAACAACCATGGACCCTGCAAGAAGAACCCTAAAACAGGTTACTATTGAAAGCGCGGCAGAAGCCGACAGAATTTTTAGTATGCTAATGGGGGATGACGTTGCCCCCAGACGAGAATTCATAGAAACACATGCCAAATATGCGAAAATAGACGTGTAAGCTAGTCTATAGTTAATAGTCAATTGAGCTTAGCAAGCCTTTAAAACTGATAAACTGACTAGAGACTATGGACAATGAACTGAGCTCGCTGTGGATTAGTTCTAGTCTAGAATTGCAGTTTCCTGAAAAAAATTGGTACCTTGTGCGTACAAACCCATTGATTATCTACTAACTTTTAAATTCTAACAACATGGACACATCAAAAATGATTAAAGCATATTGCCTAAAAACAAAGGAAAAAAATGTTCCCTTACAGGATGCCGTAATTACCAGAACTGCCAAAGGTGGGTATATGGCCGGTGGAAATGATGGTAAAGGTAACAAAATGGCTGCTATTATGAGCGAAGCGAAGGCTTTACAGGCAATTGCAGATGGCGTTGCTAAAAAAGGCTTCTAAATTGCTAATTACAAGAGATTTGATCCGACACTTTCAGTGTCGGATTTTTTTTGCCTTTACCCGAAAAATAAACCCCTTGGATAAGTCCAAGAGGTTTATTTTTTCACTAAAATCAATTCAAATCAAGAAGCTGGGTGTAAGCAACTATGGTGCTACCAAACGGAATCCATTTCCATGAATATTCACAATCTCTATTTTGGAATCATCCTTTAAATATTTTCGTAGTTTAGCAATGTACACATCCATGCTGCGTCCATTGAAATAGGTATCACTACCCCAAATCTTTTTTAAAGCTCTTTCTCTTGGTAAAAGATCATTTTTATGTTCAGCCAGCATCTTCAACAATTCATTTTCTTTTGGAGAAAGGGTATACGTTGTTTCATCATACTTCAATTCCCTAAGTTTGGGATTAAAATGAAATTTACCCAGATCAAATTCAATATTATCACTGATGCGGTTATCTTCCTCATTTCGTTTGAGAATGGCTTTAATTTTTAAAAGCAATACTTCGCTGTCAAATGGTTTAGTAATATAATCGTCGGCACCCAATTTGTACCCTTGAATAATATCTTCTTTCATGGTTTTAGCACTTAAGAAAAACAAGGGTATATCCGGATCTACGTCCCGTATCTCCTCCGCCATAGTAAAACCATCCATATTAGGCATCATAACATCCAATAAACAGATGTCGAATTTTTCGCGTTGAAAAGCAGCCAATCCTAGACGACCATCTCTCTCCAAAACAACTTGATAATCGTTTAACTCTAAATAGTTTTTCAATACCATTCCCAGATTGGTATCGTCCTCACAAAGGAGTATTTTACTTTTTTTGTCTTCCATGGTTTTTATTATTTATTATGAAATAAAGAAAAAATAATGCTAATTCTATTTCTCTTCACGCAATCTTTTGTTAAAAACGAATAATTAACTCAATAAATGATTGGAAAGTTAAACTATTATACATTAGATAGAATGAATAAATTTTATCACTAATGGGAAATAGTATTTTGTACGATCAAATCATTTCATGGGAAATCAGAAGGGTTTGTAGAAAAATTAGTATCCGGTTATTCATATAAAGGCGAACATATAAAAATCGGGGTTGGAATGCTAGTTGGCGCGGGAGTTTTGAGTGGGGATGTTTTTTACCCTTAAAAGCATTAAACCAACACGGACCCATATCTGGTGCAACCCGAACCCGAAAAACAAAAACACTTCAAATGATCAGCGTATGCCTTAGCAACAATAGCATTCCTCTTTTACTGATGAATATTAAAGGTGATCTAAGTGGAATTGC
>JAYTSC010000084.1:0-9743 GCA_043745885.1 Bacteroidota bacterium
ATTTTTTTGAATAAGTTACTAATGTAAATCAACGGTTGACTATGCGAATATTTTTAGCCGCTGATTCGCAGATTAATAAAGCGTAAATCGATCTAAATCTGCGAATCAGCATCTAAATTCACAATAATTTAGTGACAAATAAATTAAATATCTTTCAATCCTTGAATCACATTACCAACTATTTTTTAATTTCATCAATAAGTCTTTCAATGCATCATTTTCAAATTCTCATCTTATCTACCCATCCATCCACCATCTACTATTAGGATGGTACCATTCACATAATTGGCTGCTTCTGAAGCTAAAAATACAACCGGGCCTTTAAAATCTTCTGGTTGCCCCCATCTTCCTGCCGGTATACGGGATAAAATAGCGGCACTTCTATCCGGATCTTTACGCAAAGCCTCAGTGTTATCTGTGGCAATATAACCGGGTGCAATGCCGTTTACATTTATTCCTTTTGATGCCCATTCATTTGCAAATGCTTTTATAAGACTACTCAAAGCTCCTTTACTTGCAGCATATCCCGGTACATTTATGCCACCTTGAAAACTAAGTAATGAACAAGTAAAAATTATTTTTCCTGAGCCCCTTTCAATCATTTTTTTGCCAATGTCTCTGGCAAGAATAAAAGGAGCATCCAGGTTAAGCGCTAATACTTTATCCCAATATTCGTCTGAATGTTCAGCGGCAGGGTTACGCATAATCATACCGGCATTATTAATCAGGATATCAATAATGGGATTTTCCGTATTTAGTTTTTTGATAAATGTATGTAAGGCTTCCCTATTCGATAAATCTGCTGCATATGCTTTAAATGACCTTCCCAAAGATTTTATTTCCTTTTCAATATCACTTCCTGATATGGCTAATGAACCAGATACGCCTATAATATCAGCGCCTGCGTCTGCTAATCCAATGGCCATGGCTTTACCGATACCTTTGTTACAACCCGTTACAAGGGCTATTTTTCCACTTAAATCGAATGAATTTTTAGCCATAGAAAAAAATATTTTGATATACGCTTAGTAGATCATTTTGCAATCCACAATATCCTAATAAATTGCTTACTTTTTTAAGATAGTCAATGTTATCCGCAATTAATTACGAAAACGTTTGCCCTTAAATTACCTGATATCGAGATTTAGCGACTCCCATCCAAAATAAGAACGTGCATAATAGAATCAAATATCTTTTACTATTCCGCCTACCAATTCTTTTTTATTAGGCAACTTTCTATATTGCTTGTACAAACTCTATAAACTCACTCCTCGCTTCCAAGGAATAAAATCATCCTGGTTTAACAACACAGCTTTGGGTATTACTTCTCCGCTTGCTGCTCTGATGCAGTATTCCAGAATTTCCTCACCTATTTCCTGTATTGTTTTTTCTCCGTCTATAATGGGCCCAGTATTGATATCAATGATGTCTTTCATTCTGGTAGCCAATGCTGTATTGGTGGCTACTTTAATTGTGGGGCAAACAGGGTTACCGGTTGGGGTTCCTAATCCTGTAGTAAATAAAATAAGTGTTGCACCGCTAGCTGCTTTGCCTGTAGTTGCTTCTACATCATTTCCGGGGGTACAAACTAAACTCAACCCGGGCTTGGTGGCTTTTTCAGTATAATCCAAAACATCCACTATCGGTGATTCTCCTCCTTTTTTTGCTGCTCCATTACTTTTTATGGCATCAGTAATCAATCCATCTTTGATATTTCCGGGAGATGGATTCATATCAAATCCCGATCCTGCCATTGTAGCAGCATCACTATATGATTGCATGAGGCGAATAAATTTTTTCGATACTTGCTCATCAGGTGTTCGATCAATGAGTTGTTGTTCGGCTCCGCATAATTCAGGAAATTCTGCAAGCAATATTTTACCGCCTAAGGCAACAACCAAATCGGCACAATAACCTACAGCAGGATTAGCAGAGATACCGCTGAAACCATCACTACCACCACATTTAACACCAATACATAAATGATCAAGTGAAGCGGGTTTTCTTTCCAGTTTATTTATTTCTATCAATCCCTCAAATGTTTGACGTATGGATTCTGTAATTAATTGTTCTTCACTTTTAGATTGTTGTTGTTCAAAAATAATCATGGGTTTATTAAAAGAGGGATTGCGTGTTTTGATATCTTCCAACAATTCCTGTGTTTGCAAGTTTTGGCAACCCAGACTAAGAATCGTAATTCCTGCAACATTGGGATGATCTGCATAAGCTGCTAATAATTTACTTAATACAGCAGCATCTTGTCTTGTTCCTCCACAACCACCTTGGTGATTAAGAAATTTGATGCCATCTACATTTTTAAAAACACGATTCGTAGGTAGTATCGATTCCTGAATGTTAAGATTAGCAGATGTAAAATCTTTCCCACTCTTATATAATTCAACAAGCATCTGAGTCTTTAATTTGTATTTATCCGTAACAGCATATCCCAATTGTTGGTACAAAGCCTCGCGAATAACGTCGAGATTTCTGTTTTCGCAAAAAACAGTGGGTATAAATAGCCAATAGTTGGCTGTACCCACAGACCCATCTGCACGATGGTAACCATTAAATTTTCTTTCTTTAAATTTTGCCACATCAGGGATATTCCATTGCGCTGTTCCGGGTCGGTATGCATAAGGTGCTGCAGCATGTTTGGTGTTTTCTGTAGACATTCTACTGCCTTTACAAACAGTTTTTTGTGCTTTGCCAACTAAAACTCCATACATAATTATCGCGTTACCGGCTTTTAGATCTTCAATAAAAAACTTGTGTTTAGCGGGAATGTCTTCTACTAATTGATAGTCAATGCCCTCGTAAGTAATTTTTTCATTTTTTGTAAGATTATCCAAGGCTACGATAACATTATCCTTAGGATGAATCATCAAAACCCTTTGTTTCATGCTCATACGATAGATTTTTTTGCTAAGATAGAACGAAGGGTATATTTACCACCATATTCTGTTAATAATGTTAGCCAGTTTGAAACTTCTTCCTTAAAATCAAGGAAAATAGAAAAATCAAGTCCAAAAATCGTTTTATTCAACATTTCAAAATCAACTTTTCCGGTTGCCCATACTGTATACAATAAAGGTGCCTTATCGTCTTGTATTCGATATTCAACACCATTGAATGTACCGTAAAATTGGTTGTCTTCATTTTTTTCTGACCGCATGAAGAGAAGAAATGAAGCAAAACCGAGTGACATTAATGGAGGTGCTTCTTTATGCAATTCAAAATATTTTTTTATCAATGGAATGGTGCGCATATCCATTTTTGAAGTGTATTGAACAGTTATATTTAACCAGAGATGTTCGATATATGGATTTCTAAATCTGTCCAATACTTGTGATGCAAATTCAACGGCTTCCTCAAGCGTAATCTCGTCTTGTACTACAAGTGGAATGATTTCTTGATGAATCAAATAATTTAAGTAAGCCACAAATGATTCATCCTGCATCGCTTCTTTTACAGTTGTAAAACCAGACAGATAGGCAAGCCCGCATGATAAAGTATGTGTTGCATTTAACAATCGTAGTTTTAATTCTCGAAACTTAGTAATATCCGGCGCCAAAACCACTGATTTATCCACTCTATAAAACGATAAAATTTCACGGATTCGAGCGCTCTTTGTTTCAATTGCCCATAAGCGATAAGGCTCCGACATAATCATCAACTCATCAGTATATCCCAACCGTTTCTCTAAAATTTCTTTATCAGGTAATGATAATTTTCCTGGTACAATACAATCTACCAATGAGTTACAGAAATCATTGGCTGTCTCAAGCCAATGAATGAATTTTTCAGATTCCCCTTTAAGTTTAGAGAGTGTGATAACTATATTTTTAAGCTTGGTTCCATTATCTACTATCAATTCAGTAGGTATGATTACCATCCCTGATTCAAGGCTACCATTAAATATTCGATATCGTTCTAATAAAAAAAACAAAAGCCTCCCGGGAAATGAATTAGGCTTATCTGTTTGGGCATCTAATTCTACCAAAGTAATACCCACTTCTGTTGTATTAGAAATGATTAACTGCATTTGGGGGTTTGCGGCACATTGTATTATTTCATCCCAATCTTTATTGGCAGATAAAACCCTACTAATGGAGGCATTCAGAAATATTTTTTCGGAGGGAAGTCCATCAACCACTCCCCTTTCTAAAATTGTATACAACCCATCTTGATCGTTGTAGGCTTTAGTATCTCCCTGATCGGTTGATTTAACTATCACCACTCTTCCATTGAATATTTGTTGCTTATTGGCTTTGTCAATAAAATAGTCGGGTAACCCTCTTAATAAAACGCCGGTTCCAAACTGCAGAACTTTCTCAGGCAAACCAAAAATGGCTTCTGAAGGTATTTCCAAGACTGAAGAAGAAACTTGGGGTAGTAATTTTTTGGATAATTGCATGAAGAAATTTTGATTTTATACTGTTTTTTAAAACCATTCAGTATAATCTTTTCCTATCCATCTTTTGGCAAAGAACCATACCATGGATAAAGAATCAATTAATGAGTTATTATTTGTTTTGAAATGTATCACTATTTGAAATTGGTAACTTTAGTTGGCATTTGTAATAGTTCCATTTCGTTAGCCGCTTGTAGAAAAGCGCCTACTCCTTTCGGATCATTTACAATTACTTTCTCGCTCATGTAATATTCATAACTACCATCGCGATAAGGATTACCACCCAAACCACTCACAGTTACGGTTCCTTTTAAATTGGTTTGTCCGGTAGCATCAGTTTCAATAAATTTATTAAGGATACCTTTATACCCTTTTTGGGCAATAATGAGATAGGTAGCGGGTAAATAATTTAGTCTAACCGCCTTTGCAATTGCACAAACAAACATGGAACTGGCTGATGCTTCAAAGTAATTTCCTTTGGCAAAAGGTAAATTGATGACATCATACCATAACCCACTTGTTGGATCCTGTACCTTTTGAATGGCATCAACAAACCTTTTCAAAATAGCCAGTAAAGAATCTTTCTTTTTATTTTCAGAAGGAAAATTTTCTAACACATCAACCAATGCCATCCCATACCAAGCCATAGCCCTTGCCCAGAAATGGGGAGACAAACCTGTTTGTGGATTGGCCCATTTTTGCTGTTTGCTTTCATCCCAACCATGATATAGCAAACCGGTTTTACTATCTCTTGCATGGGTTTCCATTAAAATAAACTGGTGAGCAATATCATCAAAAGCTTTGGGTTCATGAAAACTTGCTGCCCATTCTGCATAAAAGGGTTCACCCATATATAAACCATCCAGCCACATTTGGTATGGATAGATTTTTTTGTGCCAGAATCCTCCTTCTGAAGTTCGGGGTTGGGTTTTCAATTGTTCCCGTAAGATTACTGCTGCCTTATAATATTTTTCTTTTGTTGTTACATTAAAAAGTGTCAACAAGATTCTACCACAAAGCACATTATCAATATTATAATCAGATTGCTTATACGTTCTGATTTCACCAGACTCATTTACAAAAAAATCGATACATTTTTGCATGTAATTGAAATACTTGGGATCGCCTGTTTTTAGCCATAGACCTTCTATCCCTTTTAATATTACAGCCTGATCGTAAGTCCATTTTGCCGGTTTAGCCGGATCAGTAAATAAGGAATCCTTCCAAATATTCATTAACGTTATCGCCATTTTTTCAGACCATGTTTGGGCATAAAGCGCTGTAGCATTCAATGAAACAATAATTAAACAAGGAATCAATAATTTTTGAAATCTTTTCATATATTATTACTTACATTTAACAGATTAAGCATTTGCATCAAAACCGAAAGTCGGTTTATTCTTTGCTTTCAGCAAGTAAATTTTGGATCTACATTATAGATCTGTCATGTATAGTTTCAACAACTACCTACTGACTAATAACAGTTCAATTCTAGACCTCAAAAGACAACAGAATCAAAAAAAATTATTTTTTTTCTACGCAATCGTTCCCGGTAACGATATCAGGCAAATAATTTGTTTAAAGTGAGGTCAAGAAAAGCGTTTTTATAATTTGATTTGCCTATTTTTAGAAACCTCATCAGAATGAACAACCATGTCGTTATTTAAACCTCGCTTAACCTTTGGACAAATCATCAATATGAATGTTGGTTTCTTTGGCATTCAGTATAGTTTTGGCCTTCAACAGAGTGCTGTTAACCCCATTTATGATTTCCTTGGCGCCCAACCTGACCAGATTCCCCTACTTAATTTAGCCGGCCCCATGACAGGTCTTTTAATTCAACCCATTATTGGTGCATTAAGCGATAAAACATGGCATCCCAAGTTCGGACGTCGTAAGCCTTATTTTTTTATTGGCGCTTTGTTTTGCAGCCTCTGTCTTTTTATATATCCCTTTAGTAGTTCTTTATGGATGGCAGGCGGATTATTATGGGTATTAGATGCAGCCAATAATACTGCTATGGAACCTTATCGTGCATTTATTGCAGATAAACTTCCCCCTTCACAAATGCCTACCGGTTTTTTAACACAAAGTTTTTTTACCGGATTGGGTATTACTTTGGCTAATATTTCTCTTTTTCTTTTTCAAAAAGTGAGTTTTTTGAAACAATCACATGGACAAATTCCTTACTGGGTTTTTGGTTCATTTTTCTTGGGGTCTATTTGTTCTATCACTTCAGTATTATGGTCTATTACTAAAACCCCTGAAATTCCACCAACTGAACAGGAACTGGCAATACTCAAAGCCAATAAACGTAGTATTCTTGGCCCATTTATAGAAATTTCACAGGCAATAAAAGATATGCCAAAAGTTATGTGGCAATTGGCATTGGTTTATCTGTTTCAATGGTATGCTTTATTTTGTTATTGGCAAAATGCGTCTAAAAGTATAGCACAATCTGTTTGGAAAACTTCTCCATCCAAAGATCCGAAATTGTATGAAGAAGCCGTAGGCTGGGCAGGTCTTGTAAATGGTTGGTATAATATAATCACTTTTCTTTCTGCTTTTGGTTTGGTATTTTTTACTAAAAAATATAGTCCTAAAGCCGTACATATTGCTTGTTTGTTTTTAGCAGGGGCCGGCTTATTAATCTTTCCGCATATTGAAAACAAATATCTTTTATTCGCTCCTATGACGGGATTTGGTGTTGCATGGGCAAGTATGATGGGCGTTCCTTATTTAATGGTGGTAAATCAAATTCCCAAAGAAAGGTATGGGGTGTATATGGGTATTATTAATATGATGATTGTGATTCCGATGATTTTACAAACCACCACTTTTGGATTTGTGTTGAATCATTTTCTGGATAACGATCCCGGTAAAGCCATCAGCTTTGGAGGGGTATTATTATTAATTGCTTGCTTAGCAACTATGTTAATTAAGACTGTTAAAGTAATTGATGAAGAAGTAATGATAGGTGGAGGGGGGCATTAAGGTTTAAAAAATGTCTGATCATTCTGATGATACATTATGATTTGAAAAAGATTAAAACATTTCTAATAACAAAACTAACACATGAAAATACTCTGCATCGGTGAAGCACTGATTGATATGATTTGTGTTGACAAGGGCAAGTCCCTTTCTGAAGGAAGCAATTTTTTGAAGAAACCGGGAGGCGCACCTACAAATGTGGCAGCTGCAATAGCTGCCTTGGGTGGTAAGGTTGAACTTGCAGCCAAAGTAGGCAATGACCCTTTCGGAAAACAACTTATTCATGTTATGAAGGAATTTGGTGTTTCTACTAAATGGATGTTATTAGACGAAGCCTATTTTACTACATTCGCTTTTGTTTCGCTAATGGAAGATGGAGAAAGGGATTTTGTTTTTAACCGTGGTGCAGATGCAGAACTTACCAGTGAGGAAGTAGATGAAATTGATCTTAGAGATATATCAATTATACATTTCGGCTCGGCTACCGGTTTTTTAGAAGGGTCATTACATTCGGCCTATCTAAGGCTTTTGGAGAGAGCATTGGAAAAAAATATATTCATCAGTTTCGATCCCAATTATCGGCATTTACTTTTTAAAGAAAAAACACAAACATTTATAGAACAGTCATGGAATTTTCTAAAAGCCAGTCATTATTTTAAAGTGAGTGATGAAGAAGCTATGTTAATTACAGGAGCTGATTCAATTACCGATGCAGCGTCTATTTTATTAGAAAGAACAAAGGCAGTTTTTACCATTACATTAGGAAAAGAAGGCACCCTACTTGGATTTGATGATACGACCACAATAGTAGAAAGCATTCCCATTAAACCAGTTGATACAACTGGTGCCGGTGATGCATTTGTTGGGGCGTTGTTATACCAGCTTAGTGATAAAGACCTTTCTACCATTCAAACGTTATCATTGAGTGAATGGAAAAAAATGGTTGCTAATGCCAATAAAGCCGGTGCCAGAACCTGTGAATATGTAGGTGCTATGGAAGCCTTTAAACATTTAAATAATCAGATATTTCAATAATAAAACAAAAAGTTTGTACAACTATTCTTTATATAATATAATCACCGATTGCTGCGATAAAAACCAATTAGATATTGCTGGTTTAGATAAATTATTTTATACCCGATTGGTGGCCAATACCTCTGCCATCAATCGATTGTACACAGAGCTATACGAGAATCATACAAAAAAAGAAATTGCATTTAAACAATTAATACAAACCATCATTACTGCCCATAAAACAAGGTCAGCTTCTCTAAAACAAAAAGATATTGAGAAAGAAAAAAAAGGTAACTGGTTTTTGAGTAATGAGATTGTTGGAATGAGTTTATATGTTGACAGATTTTGCGGAAATTTAAAAACATTACCTAACAAACTAAACTACTTAACAGAATTGGGCATTAATTTATTACACCTAATGCCTGTTTTTGAAAGCCCTCCCGGTGAAAGTGATGGAGGATATGCAGTTGCCAATTTTAGAAAAGTAGATGAACGCTTTGGAACATTAAGCGATTTGAAGGATGTGCAAAATAAAATGCAGCAAAAGAATATGTTTCTCATGCTTGATATTGTTCTGAACCATACATCACAACAACATGAATGGGCTATAAAAGCCAGAAAGGGGGATGCGGAATTTCAGCAATATTTTTATATGTATGACGACCGCACAGTTCCTGATCAATTTGAAATAACCATGCCTGAAATATTTCCGGAAAATTCACCAGGCAATTTCACTTATATTAAAGAATCGAATAAATGGGTAATGTCTGTTTTTCATGATTACCAATGGGACCTAAATTATACAAATCCTGTTGTATTGAATGCCATGCTAGACAATATTTTCTTTTATGCAAACCTGGGAGTGGATATCTTAAGAATTGACGCGCCTGCTTTTATTTGGAAACAAGTTGGTACTAGTTGTCAAAATTTACCAAAGGCCCATAGCTTATTACGTCTGATCAAGCAATGTGTTCAGGTGGCTGCACCCGGCATGGCTTTATTAGGGGAAGCAATCGTTGCACCTAAAGAAATCATGAAATATTTTGGTTCAGGATTATATTTGGGTAAAGAATGTGATGTGGCCTATAATGCAACTCAGATGGCATTACAATGGGATGCTTTGGCTACCAGCGATACACGTGTTATGCTTGCAGCACAACACGATATTTCACAAAAGCCGTTTGGTAATACTTGGATCAATTATACAAGGTGTCATGATGATATTGGACTAGGATTTGAAGACAAAAGTATTACAGCAGCCGGATTTAATCCTTATGAACACAGAAAGTTTTTAAAAGATTATTATTCAGGTAACCATCCAGGCTCT
>JAYTSC010000085.1:0-1611 GCA_043745885.1 Bacteroidota bacterium
CCATAGGAACAAATCTTGTAGCGTCTGCTATAAATTCTCAATATACAAATACAATAAATGAAACCACAGGACCGGGGAATGTAACTACTCCAACCAACATGGCAAATGCCCAAGGAGTTGGCACAACAGTAGGAAGCGGAGTAGACATCCAATATAATCCTAGCGCAACGGGAGCAACACCAGTACAAGTTCCTGGAGGAGTCGTTCCGGCTATTCAGAATGCTGACGGAACAACTGGGCGACCGTCAAACATTGGCTTGGCTCATGAATTAGTTCATACTCAAAATGCTAATAATGGGAAGGTAGGAAGTACAATTCCAACAAATGCTTTGGATCCAGATTCTCAACGAAGAAATGTTCTGTCACAAGAGGAAATTAATACAAGAGTAATTGATTCTCAAATAAGAAAGGAGCAGAAAGTACCTGAAAGAGCCCAGCCACAACCATAAAAGAAACAAACTCATGAAATGCTTGATGATGATGACATTACTTTCATTTTGCTTTACAAATATTGTAAGTCAGAATCAAAGAGATAAGAAATTAATAGAAAACACTTTTAAAAAATGGAATGAAAAAACAATAGGATCAATCAATGAGCAAATAGTTGTAACAAACAACACTCGAATAAAGTCGACCCTAACCAATGTAGTAGATATTTTAAAGCTTGGATTGTATTCAAAAACAGGAAATGAAAAACGAATTGTAGATAAAGGTAAGCCAGCTAGGTATAAGTTTTTACAGACGATTTTCGCTAATCCTCAAATTAAAAAGCCTTTTTATGTTGTCGAAACAGTATTTGGAGGCGAGGTAGTGGTAATAAATAACTATATAATTAAAAATAATAAACGTGGTTCACAAGTGGTTTGTTATTCATATGGTTACAATACATGGGTGAAAGTTTACGATACAACAATTGCAAATATTGACTTGCATCGCGAATTAATAAACATAAATAAAGATAGAGATAGTCTTTCGGGCAATAATTATTCGGGCGTTATTTTAAGTGAATTCAAATCGTTAGACATAATGACCCATTACTATATTCCATCATCTATCAGCGATAATAGCCCTGTTTTAAAAGTCATCAATTTAAAAAACCATTGAAGTCGAAATTCACTTAACGGCGTAAGCCTTCTGGGCGTTGGTATCGCGAAGAACGGTGTCGATAAAGAAAAACAGTTTTTCTTTTATGGCAGGGCTCAGCTCTTCTATTTCATGCAACCGCTGGACAGTCCGTTTGTCAAAGGCGGGGTTGGTACTCTCACCAACCAGATAGTCTAAAGAAACCTCGAAAGCCTGGGCAATTTTATAGGCTGCCTCAATGGAAGGCATGGCTTCATCCCTTTCATATTTTCCAATCATTACTCGGGAAACACCACTTCTCGCAGCCAAATCTCTTTGCTCATAAGGTTAAGGTATGCCACTTTAAGCTAAAACAAATTCAGGAGTGGACAACTATCATCTATCCAGTAAACTAAGCCACTGGTACTAATAGCCATTCAGGAGTGGACAGATGAGCTCCTGTCTGTATTAATTGATGCAGAATGGCAAGACCGAGAGAATAAAAAAGTCTCTCGATTGAACCAGTACGCTGCATTCCGCTATGCAGCC
>JAYTSC010000086.1:0-2337 GCA_043745885.1 Bacteroidota bacterium
TAAGCATGAGCCTATTGCAGCTATACATAAGCAGTTACGTTTAGCACGCACCCATGCCCAAAGTACTTATATCTATACAGGTGCAGGTGCTTCAAAAAACAGGGATAGACACATTGCATTTATTCTCTCTTGCAATTCCTGAATCCTCTTTATTAATTTGTCAAAATTTAATGGGTCACCGTAAATCATATTCTGTGTCATAGCCTGATAATCTTTTTCCCAATCTTTTATTACTGTGTCTGGCGGAATGATTTTTATTTTACATGGAATGTGATTAGCATAATCAAGTCCACGAAGAGGATTGAACTTTTCTCTGTGTGTTACGATACTATTATATAATTCGGTGTCTTTTAGTGCAGTCTTTCCATGTTCTGTGTCCATTAATTTTTCTAAATCATACAAGTGTCTTGATAACCTGTCAATACGAATTTTCGCTGTGTCCTGCGAAAATTCTTCGTGTAATAAAAATATCTTCTCTAAAAAAGTTCTTTGTGGTAAAACGGTTGAAATACTAAACGCCTTGGTTGCAAATTCTTGATTAGGAAATGCAGAACTAAGTATCGAATTAATTTCACGGATTTCACTTGGCTCCATCAATGAACGTGAACTTACTTCTATTAAAACTCTTTGTGGCAAATAATTAGATTTGTCTAATACAGAGTTGTAATGAATTTCAATCACCTGTGGGTCTTTATCTGAATCTATAATAGGTTGTGCATTTAATTTGCATTCATTAATTACTTTCCATTCGGTAAACAGTTTCGTTAAATCTTCTAAGAAAGTGGTGGAGATAAATTCGCAGGAAATTTTTCTTAAATTTTTGATTTGGCTTTTACTGATGTCGCCTTCAAAACCAAAGAATTTTCTGTCTATCGCTAAATCAATATCTTCTGAAAATCGTTCTATCAGATTCCACCCCTTGCTTAATGAAGTACCACCTTTGAAAACAATACTTGTCGAATACTTCAATTCAAAGGAAGCTTTTAATGCTAATGTTACCCACCAATCCTTTTCAATAGCAATAGCAGGTAGTCCTGTATTATTACTGGCTTGATTGAGAATTTCAATTCGTCTTTCTTTCGATATTTTAACCAATCTGTATTCATATTATTTTGCTGCACTCATTAATATTTTATTTATCCAGGCTGGTGCAAGTTTGGCATCATGCAGTATGTTTTCTTTTTTTTCTTTTTTAAGAATGATAAGCAGCCTTGTTAAAACCTCGTCTTCAATTTTATGCTGCCCTATACTTTTTAATGCCTGAATAATCAGTCCACTTATTTCACCTTTTGCCAATAAATTTTTAGGACTTGTTTTCTTAAAAGTGATAGTTCGTTTTCCTATTTTAATGCTTCTTGCTGCTCCATCAGTTAAGAAAACAATTTTCAAGGGAATTTGAGTTGACAGCCCCAATTTGTTTAATGCCTGAATGCCTGTTGGAATAATCCTTGCCCTATCTCTTTTTGCAATTGCAATAGCTATTTCTTCTGCTGAAGGATATAATACTCCCAAAGTTTTATCTGTCTTTGGATATAAGTATATACCATGAGCCAAACGAATAAGCAAGCCTTTTTCTTCCATCCTGAACAAAGCTTTCTTTACGCTTTCTGGATTACCAAAATCCAGAAAATCATCCACAAAAAGGATGGTTCCTTTTTGCAATTTTTTAACCTCTTCAATTACTGTATTTGTTACAACTGGTCGTGTCATTCTCTTTTATTTCGTCCCAAATATAGTAAATATTTGGGACGAAATGGGTTTTTATAAAGTGGGGTATTACTGTATGATATGTCCCAAAAAGCCAAACTCGTAGTCAGTCAGCAATGCTCTATCAAGAAAGCTGTTAAATTCTTCACATGATGTTTCAGGCAATAATGCACAGGAGTAACATGCAGCTAAGTTTAAGCCGCCAATACCTTGCCCGTCTGAATGATAGCATATCCACCCAAAATGTAAAATAGGAATGATGGTACTTGTAGCCGGTTTTGTAATGCTCAATGGGCAACTAAAAGATATCAGCACATTAAAGAATAAAGGATCCCCTATAAAAAAAGTACATGTATAGTAAACCCTATTATATCACAAACTATAAAATAGCCGTGCCTGAAAACCACCATTTTTGGGTAGGGGAATCTATCTGTACTATAAAACAAAATACGATGAATCAGGTCATGAGTAACAGGTACAAACTAAACTAAAATCTACTAACACCCCTACTTGAGTGTCGCTGAACAACGTATAGCTAAAAGCCCCGGTATGTTTAAATACCAGGGCTTTTTTATTTGTGCTTTCTGTCGAATTTTTAAGGGGGCTTTAGCTATGCCTCATAATGTTGGC
>JAYTSC010000087.1:0-5118 GCA_043745885.1 Bacteroidota bacterium
TAGTTATGATAAACAAAATTCGCATAATGTGTCGTTTTATTGGGAGTAGGCTTTCTCACCTACATGATTAATTTTAAGAATGGTCATATTTTGCGCAAAAGCTGTTTAGGAGGTAAGTTAAAAAGTTTCTACGATGAATTTTATGACATTTGTCAGATTCCTCTTTGATAAATGTCTTTTATAAGGTTATCAACTGAGAAAACTTCGTTTAGGCTTTTTTAAAGTAGTTTTAAAAAACTCAAATAGGATTTGTTAATTGAGAAAAAAATAGGTACGTTACACAATAACTTTTCTATATTAAATTACTTTGGATTCGCTTACCCATATTGCCCTTGGTGCTTGTATTGGCGAAGCTTTTTTTGAGAAAGGCTTTGGTAAAAAAGCGATGATATGGGGTGCATTGGCACAAAGTATTCCCGATATTGACTTTATTGCCTCCTTATGGTTAAATACCCCAGAATCTTTACTTGCTCACCGTGGTTTTACCCATTCTATATTATTTGCTTTCCTCATCATCCCGGTATTTGCGGTTACGGCAGAAAAGATTCATCGCCCGCATCATATTGCATTTACAACCTGGTTACTTTTTTTTGGTACCGAAGTTTTTACCCATTTATTTATTGATGGTTACAATAACTATGGAGTGGGTTGGTTTGAACCTTTTAGTCATATACGCTATTCATTTAATGCCATCTATGTGGCCGATCCTTTTTTTTCTATAGCCCCCGGCATTGCAATTTTTATGTTGGTTATCTTAAACAGTTATAGCCCAAAAAGAAAGTTCTGGTGGAAATTCGGGGTATGGTTGCCCCTTTTATATCTGGGTTACTGTACAATAAATAAAATCAACATAAACAGAGATGTAAAAGAAATATTAATACGACAACAGATACCACATGAAAAATATTTTACGACACCTGCGCCGTTGCAAAACTGGTTATGGTATGTGGTATCGGGAAATGATACAGGCTATTGGGTTGGCTTTCGATCAATCTTTGACAGTAAAAAAGAAATTAACTTTCAATATTTCCCTAAGTACGATTTTTTACTGAGAACGGTTAACGACCATGAGGAAGTCCAAAAATTAAAACGTTTTTCTCAACAAATGTATACTGTTGAAAAATGGGGCGATACGCTTGTTTTTAATGATCTTCGATTTGGGCAGGTCATTGGTTGGAAAGAACCGAGGGGAAAGTTTGTCTTCCATTATTTTTTACAGCATCCCAGCCAAAATACTTTAGTGGTTCAACGGGGTCGATTTGCTAAGTGGGATGCAACTTCAACTACTGCATTTCTGAAAAGAATCAAAGGCAATTAGCGTTGTTTTGTAAAATAAAAAGTAAATAAATACAATACAAAACGAATAAAATGGTAAGAAAGCCAACGACCAAGCTTTTTATAAATATTATTTGTTTTAATAAAGTCTTTGGGGATAATTTGAATACAACTACCTTCAATGATGGCATCTATTTTCTCCCTTACTTCTTTTGTGAATTCATTACTTTGTACATCAAGATTTAATTCAATACTGGCATAGGCACTAATGTTATTGATATTATAAGAACCGATGGTCATCCATCGATCATCACAAACGGCTACCTTGCCATGTAAAATATTTTCCTGATATTCAAACAGTTCCACACCCACACGTAATAACCAAGTATATAACCACCGCTCTGCATATTTTGCCATCATTATGTCAGATAAACCGGCTGTAATGATTCTTATTTTTACACCGCGTTTGATAGCCGCATTTATTTGGTATCGTATCAATTTACCGGGCAAAAAATAACTGCATAAAATAGTAATATCCGATTTTGCGGTACGTAACATTTCAAGATAAGAAGCTGATACTTCATTCTTGCCACGTACCCAATCGTTTCTCCGCATACGAACAAGGCTATTTTTTTCGGGGTAACTTGATAAGAAAAGAGCCTTCTTATCACAAGGGGTACTACTCATTTTTATAGGAAAACCTTTCCATGTTTTCCAACAAAGTAAACAAAGTTGTAAAACTACGTCACCTTCAACAAATAATGCAAAGTCAAGCCAGGCTGGCTTTCCGGGTAAATCGTTATAATGATTGGCAATATTCATACCACCTACCAAAGCATAGGTTTGATCTACTACTACCAATTTTTGATGTAACCGTCTGCCAAAATAAAAATGATGACTTTTGAAAATCGGTTCAAAAAAACGAAATTGAATGCCGCCTTTTTTTAATGTCTCAATAAACGAATTTGACAAATTCTGCGATGCATATCCATCTACTATCAAGTAAACTTTCACATTTCTTTTAACAGCTTTTAGTATGGCGTTGGTTACTAACTGACCAGTTTCATCATCAGCATAAATGTACATTTGTATATGGATGCTTTCCGTAGCTTTATCGATCAAATCAGTAAGCATAGTAAAATAATCCTGCCCCCCTTTGATCAGTCTTACACTATTATTAGCTGAATAGGAATTTGAAAGATTTGTTTTTTTTAGTGCCATGTAGAAAAGTAAATCATCGATTTAAAATAGAAGCAGTTGTTTGTAAAAAAAGAAAAATCGGCAAACAAATTTCACTGGCTTTTTAAATATTTACTTAAATATATTCTTTTCTTCACAATAATAGAAAGGAAAGAATAAGTGGTAGTGTCTCAGTTTGAAATTTTACTCGGCTTTTGAAGAACAAAAATATTGCCCCTTTGCTCCTTTGCGAGCAATTTTATAGGCCAGGGCTTTAAACTTCTGCAAAAAGCCCTTTGTCATCCTTTATATTTCTCAAATCCTTAATCTAATCATTCTACGGTCAAAGCGATAGCTTATTGTAAAAGATGAAAAAATTTAATAGATGAGATAAGGCGGAAAAACCCTGAAAATAATAAGAGGATCTTGATCGGCAATTTATTAAATTTCTTTCCCCTTTTACGATAATAACCGTAAATTTATAGCAACTACAATCTGTTATGTCAACTTACCCCAGTATTTTTAATGATGTGATAGGGCCGGTTATGCGGGGGCCTTCCAGCTCACATTGTGCCGCGTCATTGCGGATTGGTCGCTTGTGCAGAGATTTAATGGATGGACAAATCAATCATATATTAATTGAGTTTGATCCCAATGGTTCATTAGCCACCACACACAAAAGTCAGGGGTCTGATATGGGTTTATTTGGCGGTTTCTTAGGTTGGGAAGCCCATGATGAAAGATTACCCCTTTCCCATGAACATATTCATCTGGCAGGCATACAAGTGGAAATAGAAATTATTGCGCTTACCACCAGCAATCATCCTAATACCTATCAACTTACTTTATCCTCTAAAAACGAGAGCCGCAGAATGGTAGCCATTTCTACCGGAGGCGGAATGATAGAAGTCATCTCCATTGATGGGTTACCGGTAACTATGGCCGGAGATTATTTCGAAACATTAATTTATTGCGATACCCCGGAAGAAGTAACTGCCTTTATAAAAAATGTATTTGAATGTGATGCGATTGAATGGCACCCGGGAGAAAATTCTTTTGTTGAAATTAAGGCCCAATCTTTCTTACCTGATGATTATTGTAAAGAGCTTATCTCATTTTCTTCTGTTCATTGTATCAAAAAACTTTCACCTGTACTTCCGGTAATGGCCAGAAAAAATTTATCGGTTCCTTTTATTACCTGTGAGCAGATGCTGCAGTTTAATACCCATAAAAATTTGTCTTTATGGGAGTTGGCTTGTGCTTATGAAAGCGAACGTGGAAAAATTTCTGAAAAGAAAGTGTTTGAAAAAATGCGGAACATATTGCATATTATGGAAAATGCAATTGAAACAGGTTTAAGGGGAACACACTATAAAGATAGAATTTTAGGAAGTCAATCTGTTGAATTTAATTCTCAATTGCAACAAAAAAAATTAACCGGTGGAGATGCCAATAATACCATCATCCTATACGTATCTGCCACTATGGAAGTGAAAAGTTCCATGGGTATTATTGTGGCTGCACCTACTGCGGGTTCATGTGGAGCTTTACCCGGTGCCATTATTGGAATGGCCAATGCATCAGGATATACAGAAGACGACAAGGTAAAAGGCTTATTGGCGGCAGGATTAATTGGTGTTTTTATTGCAGCACACGCCACTTTTGCCGCCGAAGTGGGTGGATGTATGGCAGAAACAGGTAGTGGTGGTGGAATGGCAGCTGCCGGTATTGTAGTTATGGCGAAGGGCAGCTTACAACAATCTTTAGCCGCTGCATCGTTGGCTTTACAAAATTCATTGGGATTAATTTGTGACCCTATTGGCAATAGAGTGGAAGCTCCCTGTTTAGGCAGAAATGTAATGGCCGCAACCAATGCAGTTTCTTGTGCTAATATGGCTTTATCTAATTACAATCATTTGATTCCACTTGATGAAGTAATTGAAACCATGAAAAAAGTTGGCGATGAAATTCACCATACGTTACGTTGTACCAACTTAGGAGGTTTGTCTATTACCGCAGCTGCTAAAAAAATTGAATTTGCATTGGAAGAAAAATCCGGCCAATTTTTTAAGATCTGTTAAGTAAACAGCGGTACAAAAAATAATCACACAGTATGGTTACAATTGTCTGGATCACACTTATTTTAATGGGCGTTTGGTTTATTGTGTATTTTACAAAAGACATCATTAAACATAAAAATGAACTAGAAAATGTAAGTGTTTATAAAAATGCAATCATTGGATTTGTGGTAAATTTTTTCGATGTTTTAGGCATTGGTGCATTTGCTCCCCAGACCGCATTATTAAAATTTACCAAACAAACCGATGACAGTGTTTTACCAGGCACATTAAATGTTACCAATACAATTCCTGTATTAATACAAGCGATAATCTTTATTAAAATTATTGAAGTAGATGCATTAACACTGTTGTTGATGTTAATTTCTGCCATGATGGGTGCCGTTGTGGGTGCTAATTATATTTCTTCCTTACCTGTAAAAAAGATTAGATTGATTATGGCATTTGCATTACTGGTTACCTTAGGTTTTATGGTTGCAGGGAAAATGAATTGGATTCAGGGAGGAGGTGATGCCATTGCGCTTCGCGGATATAAATTAGCCATAGCTGTTGCAGTTAATTTTATTTTAGGAGCAATGATGACTGC
>JAYTSC010000088.1:0-1822 GCA_043745885.1 Bacteroidota bacterium
TCGAATGTTTTACCTCTCAATAAATAATTCAATTAATCCTCTGCGAAACCTCTCCGTTCTCCTTTTCTCTGCGGTTGGAAAAATCCTTGACATAAAAGGTTTCTTCATTTTTAGAATTCAACCAACCGCAGAGAACAAGAGAAAAGGGAGGTTTCGCAGAGTAATTCATTAGCATATCACTTTAGGTAGTTACATTCTTTACATAAGGTTTTGTATGGACACAAAACCGGCGTCTTGTGGCAGTGTTCCTTCACCTATCATACTTGAATATGGTTTTGTTATTGTGGCTGTGAAAGTATATTCTACTCCTGGGCAATATTCATCTGTTTGCAAAGGTAATATAGTTTGTGATTTTGCAACATTCAATAGAATACTGCAAAATATAATAGTTAATATCTGTTTCATGATTTTTATTTTAATTATTTTTCTAAATGAAATTGAAAACCGATAGATACCTGAAATCCGAGTCTATTACTGCTATAAGCACTTGGGCTGTTATCAAATGTTGCTATTTGATTTTTATAGCCTAACAATATTTCTAAACCAACGGTAGAGTTAAAAAACACTTCTGTACCTGCCATTATAGATAAAGTGTTAAATTTCCCTTTAGGATTGTCCCCTCCTTTCCCTTGATTAATACCAATTTGGTAGCTTACATCAGACAAAATATTAAATTGTTTTTCTTCTTTCAGAAAGTAATATCTTACAAATGGACCAACTGCAAATTTAAAGTCATTAGGAGTAGCTCCGCCAGAGCTTTCTCCTTTAAAAGTTGACAAGTATGGTCTTATGCCACTAGTAAATTTATCTATAAAAAAGTACCCAATTGATGCAGTTAAATCTATACTTGTATATTTTCCTGTAAAATTTACTGATGGAGCAGTATAGTTTTCATTATAGGAATAAAAACTACCATTGCCACCAATTAGCCAAGTATTTTTTGATATTTGTCCATACGACGTTAATAAAAAAGAGAAGACCAAGAATAGTAACAAAATCTGTTTCATAAGAAATAGTTTTTAGTTTAAAAATATTTCAGGCAATTTATAAAAAGGTGGGCTATGGTCACGCAAAAGTTTTACTTAAAGTATTGTCAGATCCGTTGTTTTGTCTATTGTCCACCGCTAAAATTGTAAGATGCCAAAATGATTGCTTACAACCACTTAGATGGTTTATGTACAATACATAAAAAGTACAGCCCTGTCAATTAGTAAGAATGCAATAATGGAGGTTTTCATAGTTTTCAAGTTTTTGTTAAATACTTTTTGACTTTGTAAAGGTTATGTCATGAAATTGTCATGATATATGATTATTAACATACTTAAACATGACATTACTCATAAGGGTCTGTAACATTTGTTTCACAAAATTGATGGTAGGGGGTACTTTGTTCTAAACTTAATTTATCACGCTATATATGCAAGGAATGAGATCTTAATTAACTATGCGTACAAAGAGTTATTAATTTATATTTGAAGTTTTTAACCATAACTCCAAACTTCTAACTCCAAACTATTCATGTACAAACCCCACCCCGGCATCGATATCATTGCAAAAATTCTGGATGCACTCTATACGCATAATCCGGATGCTTTGTTTGTAATGAGCCTGATGCACCAATATGAAGAAAGGGGTAGCCTGAGCAAAAAACAATTACAAGGCTTATTATCAAAAGCACAACAAGTAAAAGACTTCCCACAAAACTGGTTAGGAACGCTAGAAGCAATTATTTTGAAAATGCCAACCAGAGAAAAATCAAAAGAAACAATTACTGCTACCCCGATTTATCAAAAAGATAAAGAAATTGGGAAAATAATGAATG
>JAYTSC010000089.1:0-8041 GCA_043745885.1 Bacteroidota bacterium
TTCTCCTATTCTTTTCTTCCTGTAGTATTCAGAAAAAAATTTCAAAAGAAGCTAATCAGGATATTTTGCAAAATGAAGATTTTGCCCCCTCGCATATTGGAATAAGCCTCTACGATCCATCAACGCAACATTACATTTATAATTACCAAGGGGATAAATATTTTGTTCCAGCCAGTAATATTAAAATTGTTACCTGTTATGTTGCCATGAAATACCTAGGCGATAGTCTGGTGGGTATCAGGTATGTTGACAAAGGCAATGGTACCATCGAAGTAGAAGGCAATGGAGATCCAACCTTTCTTCATCCTGGTTTTTCGAGCCAACGGGTATTTGATTTTTTAAAAAAACAGAACAAAATATTACTAACAGACGAAAATTGGAAAGACAATGCACTGGGGTCGGGCTGGGCTTGGGATGACTATAACAACGATTATATGCCAGAAAGAAGTATGTTGCCTATCTATGCTAATCTGATCAGTTTTTCTAATAAAGGAAAATTTGCAACAGTCCCCTCTTTTTTTCAAAAACCTTTGGAAGCCTCAGTAACGGATGCAAAAGGTAATTTTACCATTAAAAGAGAATTTGGAACCAACCAGTTCTTCATACGGCCTTCAGTTAATAAGTTTTCATATGTTGAAATTCCTTTTTTTACTGCCGGTAACAAAGCATTATTACAAATGCTGAACGACACTTTACACAATACAACTGAATTGGTTCATTTTAAAATTGATCGTTGGCCGGATGTAGTTTCTATTCATTCACAACCAACGGATTCTATGTTAAAAATCATGATGCACATCAGTGATAATTTTTTTGCTGAGCAAAGTTTACTAATGATCAGTAATAATCGCCTCGCTTACATGAATACGGGAAAAATTATTGATACTTTATTAAAATCAGACCTCAACGATCTTCCGCAAAAACCAAAATGGGTGGATGGGAGTGGATTAAGCAGGTACAACTTATTTTCACCACAGGATTTTGTAACCATACTCGCCAAAATGAAAAATGAATTTAGTTGGAAGCGAATAACCAATATTTTTGAAACAGGTGGTTCAGGAACTATCAGCAGTTACTATAAAAATTATGCAGGTCATATATTTGCCAAAACAGGTAGCCTTAGTAACCATATTGCATTAAGTGGGTTCTTAATTACAAAAAAAGGAAAACACTTAATTTTTTCGGTACTCGTTAATGCGCATCAAGCACCTGTTGCCAATATAAGAAAAGGCGTAGAGAAATTTCTGACTTCTATAATCGATAGATATTAATTTGAATCAATGGTTGCAGTGCACACTCATTTTTTGCCACAGATTCACAGATTAGCTTAGATTTAATCACTAGAAATCTGTGAATCTGTGACAAAATTTTAAATGGCTTGCTTAAAAAATGCTTTAAGTTGTTCAACCCTTGATTCACATTAGTAATATTTTATTTGAATGTAATATTTAACTACCTCCCAAACATTCTATCTAAATAATCTTCTTTAAATTCTAAATAGGTTGGACTTCCTGTGGGGGTTACATTGGGACTGCTACAGGTAAATAAATCTTCTACCAATGCCAACATTTCTTTTTGCGTTAATGATTTCCCAATTTTTATAGCTTGTTGTCTGGCCATACACCGAATTAATTTTTCACGTTTACTAAATTTAATATCGCTACTGAAATGTTTGAATTGTTCCAACAGTAATTCAATCGATTGCTTTTCATTTCCCGGTAGTACATCAGCAGGGATACCTTGTACTACAAAACTATTGTTGCCGAATGGTTCTACCTGGTAGCCAATCTCTAACAAATCGGGTAAAAGATCTGTTAATAAAACCGCATCAGCAGCAGCTAGCTCTAAGGTTACAGGAAATAAACTTTGCTGGGTTGCCTTATGTTGCCCATGAGCCGCAATTCCATATCGTTCATATAAAATTCTTTCATGGGCCAATTGCTGATGCACCAAAATATACCCGCTATTGGTAGAGGCTATCAAATAAGTGTTGTGTATTTGTAATAGGGGGGTGTCTGGTAATATTTGTAGAGTCTTGAGTCTTGAGTCTGGAGTTAGAAGTTGTATTGAAAGTTCTGATCCTTCAACTCCCCCTTTAGGGAGCTGGGGGGTATAGAATTCCTTCCAGTGTTTTAACTCACTCCTGTCACTTCCTTCGATAAAATGGGCCTGATTTTTTTGCGTAAATGTTTTAAAAAGATTAGAAGAAGTTACTGAATCTTTTTTATCAATTGTAAAAGGTTTATTTATTGCATCAAGTCCCTGTATCTCAGCATTTAAAGTGAAATCAAGTGAGGGGGCAATGCTAAATTGCGCCAAAGCATGTTTAACGGCAGCTTGCACAAAAGCATAAATTATCTTCTCATCTTCAAACTTAATCTCCTGTTTTGTGGGATGCACATTTATATCAATCTGTGAGGGATCAAGATCTATATACAATACATAACTTGGGA
Source organism: Bacteroidota bacterium (assembly GCA_043745885.1). Lineage (GTDB taxonomy): Bacteria > Bacteroidota > Bacteroidia > Chitinophagales > Chitinophagaceae > Sediminibacterium. Next base: position 2,454 of record JAYTSC010000089.1, read on the forward strand.
AACTGTCCCTGGCAATCATATCATTAAAAGCACCATTTACTGCATGGTTTAAATAGGCACTTTTGATAAAACGATTATTCACAAAAAAATATTGATCTCCCCTGGTTTTTCTGGCTGTTTCTGGTTTACCAACGAATCCATAAATATTCATGTAGTCGGTTTCTTCATTTACACTTACCAATCGGGCATTATAGGGGGTACCCATAATTTGAACAATTCTTTGTTTTAAGCTTCCCGCCTCCAAGTGAAATACTACTTGCCCATTACTAGTCATGGAAAAAAATATTCCCGGAAAAGCCATAGCTACTCTTGTAAACTCTTCAACAATATGACGCATTTCTGCTGCATTGCTTTTTAAAAAGTTTCTTCTGGCAGGAACATTAAAAAATAGATTTTTCATGCTGATACTGCTCCCAACAGAACAGGCACAGGGTTCTTGTTTTAATACCTGGCTGTTCTCAATTTCAATATAAGTGCCTAATTCATCTTCAGTTCTCCTCGTTTTTAATTCTACTTGCGCAACCGCTGCTATCGAAGCCAATGCTTCACCTCTAAAACCCATTGTTTTTATTCTAAATAGGTCTTCTATGTTTTTAATCTTACTGGTGGCATGCCTTTCAAAAGCCATTCTAGCATCGGTTTCACTCATGCCTTTGCCGTTGTCAATGACTTGAATTAAGGCTTTTCCTGCATCAGTTATCAATAAACGGATTTCTGTAGCACCGGCATCGGCTGCATTTTCCAATAATTCTTTCACCGCACTGGCAGATCGCTGAATTACTTCCCCTGCTGCTATCTGGTTGGCTATATTGTCAGGTAATAAATGTATAATATCTGTCACTAATAATCTTGTTTAGTAAAGTTTGTAAAAATACTACACTCTTTTAACTTTTGGAAAGTTTTAAACTTTCCAAAAGTTGCCTTCATACCCTACTTTTGTGCCTCAATATAAAAAATATGGTGTTAAGTGCAGATATTAAAAAGTTAGAAAGACATTTTGTACCCCTTGATTTTTCCCTCACAAACTGGAAGTCACTGGAACCCTTTTTCAAAAACTTGAGTGAAAGAGAACTTGCAAAGCCTGCTGATCTTGAAACATGGCTGAAAGATATGAGTGAATTGGAAGCAGTGGTAAGCGAAGACGCTTGTTGGCGCCAAATTAAAATGACATGCGACACCACGGATAAAACCCTGGAAGAAGCTTTCACCTATTTCTGTATGGAAATTCAACCGCAACTTCAACCTTATGCTGATTTATTGAATCGGAAATTGGTTAACTGCCCCTTGACTAATGACTTGGATCAAAAAAAATACTTCACTTATTTACGTGCAGTAAAAAAGAGTATTGACCTTTTTCGCGAAGCCAATATTTCCTTGCAGGCAGAATTAAGTGTTATGCAACAACAATATGGTGCCATAGCCAGTAAAATGACTGTTGAAGTAAACGGACAAGAATACACATTACAACAAGCGGCTAAATTCTTAGAAAGTCATGATAGAAATTTACGTGAAGAAGTTTACCGTAAAATTCAGGATAGAAGATTGCAGGACCAACAAGCCATGCATGATTTATACACCCAACTCATTCATAAAAGAAATGAAGTGGCCAAAAATGCCGGCTTCGAAAATTACCGCGATTACAAATTTATTGAGCTCGGACGTTTTGATTATAACAAAGAAGATTGTTACCAGTTTCATGAAGCAGTTAAATTGCATGTGCTTCCCCTCATTGAAAAAATATATAAAAAGAAAAAAAATAAATTAGGATTAGATACACTTCGCCCTTGGGATACTGAAGCCGAGCCCGAAGGCATTCAACCCCTGAAACCTTTTACAGATGGGAATGATTTGTATGAAAAATCTGTTCAGTGTTTTGAACAACTCAATCCTTTTTTTGCAGATTGTTTGCGAAAAATGAATGCGTTAAAACATTTTGATTTGGAAAGTAGAAAAGGCAAAGCACCGGGTGGATACAATTGCCCGCTTACAGAAAGTGGAGCCCCCTTTATTTTCATGAACGCTGCCCAACAAATGAGCGATGTTACCACCATGGTACATGAAGGAGGTCATGCCATTCATTCTTTTCTATCACACCATTTAGAATTAAGCGCTTTCAAAGAATACCCAATGGAAATTGCAGAAGTGGCAAGTATGGCAATGGAATTGTTCAGTATGAATCATTGGGAAGCTTTTTTTACGAATGAAGAAGATTTGAAACGCGCTAAAGAACACCAGCTCGAAAGAACCATAACCATCTTTCCATGGATCGCCATTATTGATAAATTTCAACACTGGGTATATGAAAACCCTCAACATAGTATTGAAGAAAGAACAAAACGTTGGATGGAGATATTGGCTGAGTTTTCTACCAACAGTATTGATTACTCCGGACTCGAAGCTTTTCGCGAAATTGGCTGGCAGCGACAATTACATTTATTTGAAGTTCCTTTTTATTATATCGAATACGGCATTGCCCAATTAGGTGCTATTGGTTTGTGGATGCAATACCAACAAAACCCACAACAGGCGCTGCAGAATTATATCAACGCACTCAGTCTCGGAGGAACAAAAACTTTACCGAAACTATATGAGGCAGCAGGTTTGAAATTTGATCTTTCACCCGATCATATCAAAACCCTAATGGAGTTTACCGCGAAAGAAATGGATAAATTGAATTAATACCAATTAGATATTAAAATGTATGACTCTTGCCACCAGTGTTGAGGTGAAGATACATCAACGGCCTGATCGCCGTGATGGTGTCTTCACAATCACAGTTGGAGTATTTGTATAGTCTAAATGGTATAATATTTTTAATACCCACCTTAAAAAATTTCGTACAAAAACAGCCAAGTTGCCCCATAAAAAAACCGCTACTGAATGGTAGCGGTTTTTTTATTATTCTTTATTTTCAGGTGGTGGTGTTGGCGATTGTGGTGGTCTGGATTGTTGCGGCCTTGGGCCTTGCTGTGGTCTTGGTTCTTGTGGCCCCCGTTGTTGACCTCCTTGTTGTGGTCCCCGATTTTGTTGCGGTGGTCTGGGTCCTTGTGAACGTTGTTGCTGTCCCCCCTGACCTTGTTGTGGTCCCTTATTTTGTTGTGGTGGTCTGGGCCCTTGTTGTTGCGGCCTTCCACCTTGTTCCCTTTGTCCCTGATTGGGGCCTCTTTCATTTCCACGTGATTGATTTCCACCACGGTTATTATTTCCTCTTTCCTGATCGCGTTTGCGGCGGTCGTTTTTTTCTAAAGTTTGTAAACTGATTTGTCCTACCAAGTCAGCAAATGCCGGCTCAACATCTTTTTGCTTACCTGTGATTTCTACTGGCTGCAGTTCATCAACTTTTTGTCCTTGTGCATTCAGCTTTTTAATTTCTTTTACTCGCTCAATCGTTAATGGAAAATGTTTAGAGTTATTGGGCAAAATATACCACATCAGGTTTTTGAATATATCCTTTTTGATGAGGTGTGCAGTACCCATGGCTGTATCTAAAGTTTCTCCATTATCAGGAAAATTTTGCAGTGCATCTAAATAAGTATCTAACTCATAATTCAAACAACATTTCAATCTGCCACATTGACCGCTGAGTTTTGTTTGGTTAATAGATAAGTTCTGGTAACGTGCAGCAGTTGTATTAACGCTTTTAAATTCAGTTAGCCAGGTACTGCAACAAAGCTCTCTTCCACAACTACCAATGCCCCCTACTTTTGCTGCTTCCTGCCGGATGCCTATTTGGCGCATCTCCACTTTTATTTTAAAATCTGTGGCGTAGGCTTTAATCATTTCCCGAAAATCAACACGATCGTCTGCAGTATAAAAGAAAGTTCCTTTTTTACCGTCGGCCTGAATCTCAACTTCACTTAATTTAAGCTGCAAGTTTAAACTACGGGCAATGGCACGACTGCGGGCTAGAATTTCTTTCTCACGGCTTTTACTAATCTTATAGGTTTCAATATCTCTTTCTGTACTACGGCGTAAAATCTTTTTAATTTCAGGGCTAAACTCATCAACTCCCTTTTTCTTAAGTTGAAGCCGTATCAATTCACCGGTCAAACTCACTTCACCTACATCAAATCCACTCACTCCTTCAACACTAACATAATCGCCTTTGTCGAAGTATTGTGAGCTGGTATTTCTAAAAAATTCTTTTCTGCTTCCCTGTTTAAAGCTTACTTCAATCACTTTACAAGTACTTTCAGGGTCGCTATAGGGAAGGTTAAGCAGCCAGTCGTGAACATTCAGTCGGTTACATCCGCCTGTGCTACATCCGCCGTTACTTTTACATCCGCCCGGTTTACCACCATCTTTCGAGGAACTACATGATCCACATCCCATATCTAACAAGTTCGATTGGTTAGTTAATAAAATAAATGGGAGGGATGATTGGGTGGGCAATGGTACTGCTATTGTGCTGTGTTGTGTCACTCACTTGTACTTCCAATCGCTATTGAGCCTGTTTTGAAAATGGTGAATTCTTGTAGCACTTTGCTTTCAAAATATATTGATAAGCGTATAACAGATCAAGTGTTTATCTGGTTCTATTGTTAACCAAACCAAAATCACACGTAAAGCCTTTTAAAACTTCCCTCACTACCATCGTCAGCTAACAAATTCTTGCCAACAATGGCTTACTCCATCAAAATTAGGGTTTTGTTCTGAATGATATGGTAGAGTTTAATGGTTAAGGCCTGAAATAGCATTTTACCGTTCGCATTTCGCTCAATATAGTAGGAAGCTCGGTCTAATTCCTCTATTATGGCTTGTTGTTGACTAACCGAAGCGATTTTATTCAGTCTTTGGGCAAAATCTTTCTCATTATCCTCCAGTAACACCAAATCGGCACCCAACACCTTTATTCGGATACTTTGTTCTAATAAGTGGTTAAAATAACGGAGAAATTGTTTCTGCTTTTCACGGCCAAGTTTACTAACTTCTTCAGAAAACTTAATCTGGGCTATGGGACCACCTTTTAAGGTAGCATTGAGCCATTCACGAAGCAGGCTTTGCCAATCTTCCCCGGCATGTTGCATTAGTTGTAAGGCTTCACGATAATTTCCCTCACAAATACCGGCAATTTGTCTGGCTATTTCAGGAGAAGCTTTGGCTCTTTCGATTAAAGCTTGCTCAAGCTCCTTATTTTCCAGTAGGGGTATTTTTACCAATTGGCATCTGCTTAGTATGGTAGGTAGTATCTTTTCATCGCTCTCGGCAACTAAGATAAATAAGGTATTGGGTGGAGGTTCTTCAATCAACTTGAGTAACTTATTGCCTTCTTTGCCCAAGTATTCAGGCATCCATAAAAGCAAAACCTTGTATTCGCTTTCAAAGCTTTTTAAGCTCAGCTGACGAATGATATCGTTACATTCCTCTGCAGTAATATTTCCCTGTTTGTTTTCTGCACCAATAAACTGAAGCCAATCATAAACATTACCATAGGGATAAGATTTAATAAAATCTCTCCACTCAGTAATATAATCAACACTGGTAGGCTTATCTCCGGGTTTTCTTGGAATTACCGGGTAAGTAAAATGTAAATCAGGATGTATTAATTGGTCTGCTCTTTTAAAAGCAGCCTGTTCCCCAATTGCATC
>JAYTSC010000090.1:0-5669 GCA_043745885.1 Bacteroidota bacterium
GCTACCTGGAAAGCACATAAAAAGGGTGCAAGATTTGCAAACCCCTGTTTTACACAAATTCATCCTACCTGCATACCGGTAACCGGCGATCACCAATCAAAATTAACCCTTATGTCTGAGTCATTACGAAATGATGGAAGAATCTGGGTTCCTAAAAAACAAAACGATGATCGAAAAGCAAATGAAATAGCGGAAGAGGAAAGAGATTATTATTTAGAAAGAAGGTATCCTGCTTTCGGCAACCTCGTACCAAGAGATGTTGCATCAAGAGCAGCCAAAGAAAGATGTGATGATGGATATGGAGTAGGTACCAGCAAACAAGCTGTTTACCTCGATTTTAGTGAAGCCATTATTCGTTATGGAAAAATTGAAGCCAGTAAAAAGGGCTTAGATAAAATAAGTGATGAAGATATTATCAAACATGGTAAAGAAGTGGTGAAAGAGAAATACGGTAACCTTTTTGATATGTATGAAAAAATTACCGGTGAGAATCCTTATGAAATACCTATGCGAATTTTCCCTGCTGTTCACTATACCATGGGTGGTCTATGGGTAGATTATGAACTGCAAACCAACGTACCCGGATTATATTGTTTAGGTGAAGCGAATTTTTCAGACCATGGTGCCAATCGCTTAGGGGCTTCTGCATTAATGCAAGGTTTGGCTGATGGCTATTTCGTAATTCCTTATACATTGGGTAATAACCTGGCAAATGATATCTATAGCAAAGCCATAGAAACTTCACATCCTGCGTTTGCAGAAGCTGAAAAAGAAGCGGCCGATCGAATTAATCGATTAATGAATATCAAAGGAACACAAACCGTAGAAAGTTTTCATAAGCGTTTAGGAAAAATCATGTGGAATAAATGTGGGATGGCTCGTAATGAAAAAGGACTACAAGAAGCCATTGCTGACATACAAGCCTTAAAAAAAGAATTTTGGTCTGATGTAAAAATACCGGGTATTATTGAAGAAATGAACCCGGAATTAGACAAAGCAAACCGAGTGGCAGACTTTATTGAATTGGGAGAATTAATGTGTAAAGATGCACTTGATAGAAATGAAAGCTGCGGTGGTCATTTTCGTGAAGAATACCAAACACCTGACGGCGAAGCTTTAAGAGATGATGTAAATTATATGTATGTAGCAGCCTGGGAATATGAAGCCGACAGTAAATGGAATTTACACAAAGAAAATTTAGTCTATGAAGTGATAAAACCTGCGCAAAGGAATTATAAGTAATCGAATCTATTAATGAAGTTTAATTTTCAAACTTAGAAGTATATGGAACATACAACGCTTAATTTGAACCTGAAAGTGTGGAGACAGAAAAACAATAAGACCAAGGGTGAATTTAAAATGTATCGGGTTGAAAAAATTTCAACTGAAATGAGTTTTCTGGAAATGTTTGATGTATTAAATGAACAGCTCATTTTAACTGGAGAAGACCCCATAACTTTTGATCATGATTGTAGAGAAGGAATTTGTGGCAATTGTTCTATGTATATCAACGGAAAGCCTCATGGTCCTTGGCAGGCAAACACCACTTGTCAATTACATATGCGAGCCTTCAAAGATGGCGATACCATTGTGGTAGAACCCTGGAGAGCCAATTCATTCCCGATTATCAAAGATTTAATGGTAGATCGTAGTGCATTTGACCGCATTATTCAGGCTGGTGGCTATATCAGCGTCAACACCGGAAATGCGGTAGATGGTAATTCATTACCTATTGCAAAAGACAAGGCAGATGCTGCTTTTGCTGCTGCCATGTGTATTGGTTGTGGCGCTTGCGTGGCCGCTTGCAAAAACAGTAGTGCTATGTTATTTGTTAGTGCTAAAGTTGCCCACCTGGCTTTATTACCCCAGGGGGAACCGGAACGCAAAACAAGGGTTTGGAATATGGTTGCACAAATGGATAAAGAAGGATTTGGTGCCTGTACAAATACCGGAGCTTGTGAAGCCACCTGCCCCAAAGAAATATCCATCTCTAACATTGCCAGGTTAAATAATGAATATTTAATGGCAGGGTTAACGATGGAGTAAATTAAATTTAAAAATAGTGATGAAGACTGTTTCAGACATGGAACAGTCTTTTTTTTATAGCGTAAATTAAATTAAGAAGAAATATATGGCCACAGTTATAGCACAGAAAAAATCTGTGAAAATCTGTGGCAATAATTTAAAAATAATCAAAACGTATCTTTTCTTTCAACTTCCATTTACATTTTATTTATGAGTTACTCCATTCCAACGCAAACCAGAATAGGACACATACACCTAAAAGTGTCTAATTTAGAAAAAGCACTGGCCTTTTACCAGGGATTACTAGGATTTGAATTGGTGATGAAATATGGTACTGAAGCAGCCTTTATTTCTGCCGGAGGATACCATCACCATATTGGACTAAATACCTGGCATAGTAAAGATGCGAAACCTGCACCTTTGAATGCCCCGGGCTTATACCATACAGCCATACTGTATCCAACCAGAAAAGACCTTGCGGTTATTTTACAAAGATTGTTAGATGCAAAATATCCCCTAACCGGCGCATCAGATCATGGTGTATCGGAAGCTTTGTATTTAAATGACCCTGATGGCAATGGTATTGAATTATACTGGGATAAACCCAAAGAAGAATGGCCCATAGATATGAAAGGCAATCTGACAATGTTTACCCATGCGTTGGATGTGAATAATTTACTCGGAGAACTGAGATGAACAATTAGGAAGGATGAAGGATGAATTAGGAATTATGAATGATGAAAATGCCATAAAACCTGCCTGTAAAACAGACTAACTTTATAGTACCATGTCTAACAGTTATTTCCAATTTAAAGAATTCACTATTCAACAAGAAAACTGTGCCATGAAAGTTTGCACCGATGGCTGTTTATTTGGGGCATGGGTTGCTGATAAAATGGCTAATGATAAAAAAGAATTTGATACCATTTTGGATATTGGAACTGGTACCGGTTTATTAAGTTTACTGTTGGCGCAAAAATTACCCGGAAAAATTGATGCAATTGAGATAGACGAATTAGCAGCCGAACAAGCTGCTGAAAATATGGAAGCCTCCCCATGGAAAAACAGGTTGCAGGTAATTTGTGGAGATGCCAGAACAGTGCATCTTGGCAGAAAATATGATTTGATTGTTTCCAATCCTCCCTTCTTCGAAAAAGATTTGAAGAGTAACGATACGAAAAGAAATCTGGCTTTACATAGCGAAGCACTTAGTTTAGAAGAACTACTTGCCGTGATTACAAAACTTCTCCTGCCTGAGGGAAAATTTGCTGTACTACTACCCTATCATCGAAAAAACTTTTTTACCAAAATTGCTTCGGAGCAGGGCTTCTTTTTGGAGGCAGAAGTATTGGTTAAGCAAACTGTTGAACATGAATATTTTAGAGCTATGCTTTTGTTTGGTCAGCGTTTTAAGGAACCCAATAATGAAACAATGTTCATTCGCAATGGAATCGATTACAGTTCAAAGTTTATAGATTTATTGAAAGATTACTATCTTAAATTATGAGGAGGCAATTTGCCACAGAAAAATCGGTGCTTTCTGAGGCAAAAAAAAATCAATCATGAGCATAATCAGAAAGATATGAAAAAGGCTCAGTTAAAATTCCCCCTTTCAAAATGGTGGCTCGCTCTATGGTTACACTACCACCATGATAGATATCCTCCAACACATATTTTATCAACTTCTCTCCAAAATATCGGCTGGCATCACGGGGCAATTCATTGGGTAAATTACCCACGGCCATTACATCTACAGATTCTGCTAAATAAGGGGCTGATTTTGTACCGGAAATTTTAGTAACGCCATATATCGGAGATTCAGAAGTGGCATCGCCCAAATTACAGGGTACACTGCCATTTTTATCATCGGTAATATCTGCAATCACTTGAATCCTGAATGAAGGTTCCTGTAAAGTTTCCATAGTAAACAATCTGGGAATATTTTGTTCCCAGTAAATGCCATTCATCAAAATATCTGTATGTGAACAGTATTTTTCAAAAACTGATTTATATTGATCAGGATGATCATGAAAATTCTCTCTTTGGTAATTACCCGTCTCTTTATGCCGATACAGATCATTTCCCTTAAGATGAACATACACCGGATAAGCAAATTCACGACTTAGGTATTCTTCCGGTTCTACTTCCTGAACATCCATCAGGTTCATGATTTCCAAAATACCATGGGCCACACGACCACTGCCGGTTACAGCAATTTTGATAGGGGGTAATTTTAAGCCAAAATAAGTATGAATCAATTCACGATAATCTTTCACCTCACCCACCCTGCCTAAATAAAAACTACCGGTTCTTTTACCATAAGCCATAATACCATTGTGGGCGCCTACAACACCGGCAAAAAAACCAAATCCAATAATTCGTTGGCCATCTTCATGCTCTAGGCATTCATAATCTATTAAGGAAACTTTTTTCTCCACCATGGCCCGCATGAGTCCTTGATTCCAAGCCTGCTTCTTTTTAGTATGAGAAAAGAATAGATAGGTTTTCGCTTCCATCAACTGACTAACAGGCACTTCCTTGATGCCAAGTAAGATATCACAGTTTCTGAGATCTTCTGTAACCAAAATGCCCGCCTGTTCATATTCCGCATCACTGAAACATCTGTGGGGAGATGGTTGTACAATTATATTGATATCAGTAAATTGCTTAGAAATCCATTTACATTGCGAAGGAATCAACGCTACCCGGTTATCCCCCGGAATTTTTCCCTCTCTAATAAGTCCGATAACAAGCATTAGTGTAATTTTGTGCAAAGTAAGGGACTTTGAGAAAGTCTGGAGTTAGGAGTCTGGAGTTGAAAACAATTCTATTCCTAAAACATCTCCTAATTACTCCAGACTCCTAACTCCTAACTCCTAAATCTTTTATGAACTATTTCGAACTCTTCTCTCTTCCCATCAGTTTTCAGCCCGATCAGGAGGTTGTTAAGGTCAAGTTTTATGAATTAAGCCGTTTATACCATCCCGATTTTCATAACCAGGCTTCGGCTGAAGAGCAGGAGAATAATTTGGAGAAAGCTTCTTTGGTTAATATGGCATATAAAGTATTTTTACATCCGGATGAAACCATTAAATATGTTTTGGTATTAAAAGGATTGTTAGTGGAGGAAGAAAAATACGCATTATCGCCCAATTTTTTGATGGAAGTGCTTGATCTGAATGAAGCAGCTTTGGATGTATCAGAACAAGCAGATATTGATCGGCTAACCCAAACCATTCACCAATTTGAAAAAGAGATCTATGAAACTGTTGAAGCGATTCTGGCAAATTATCAAGAAGGTATTACTACCGAAAAAGAGCTGTTGCAAGTAAAAGAGTATTATTACCGTAAAAAATACCTTACCCGTATTTTGGCAGGATTAAAGTGATATTGTAATATTGCAACCCGATTGAGGGAATTAGGAATTAGGAATTAGGAATTAGGAATTAGGAATTAGGAATTAGGAATTAGGTAAATGGGTAATTAGGTAAATGGGCAAATGGGTAGTTTATTAAGTTTTAACTTTTAACTATTAACTTTTAACTATTAACTCCTTCCAGCCCAGATGGCGGAATTGGTAGACGCGCTAGACTCAAAATCTGGTTATCGCAAGGTAGTGCAGGTTCGATTCCTGTTCTGGGCAC
>JAYTSC010000091.1:0-5376 GCA_043745885.1 Bacteroidota bacterium
GGCATGTTTACAAATAATTAGGTGACGAAATGCCCATTTCCACTCTACTTGCGGGCCAACTATTTTCGCAGTTTTACATAATGCTTTCCATTCAGAAAGTAAAAAGCCTCTGGCCACACTAAGGGGTGCATCGTTTTTAACCAAATAAGACTTTGAAAATATTTTAGTTACCCATTTGATTGAATAATAGGCTAGCCAATGCCTATGCAAATCATTGATAAAAAAACCTAGGGTACAGTTTGCTTGCATCCATCGTAATTGTTGAACAAGCTCAACATCAGTAAAATGGTGACAAAAGAGGCTGGAAAAAATAATATCGGGTTTTACATCAAATGAAACTAAGGCATAATCACTCACCACCCATTTTGATATATTTTGTAATAAGGATCTGCTTTCGGCTACTTGAATACAGGCTTTTTTCATATCAATGCCTATACAGTTTACTAGAACATTTTTTTTTTGACACCATTTCACGATGGCCAATAAATTATCGCCGCCACCGCAACCGATTTCACAAATGGTAATTTTACTTCTGCTTTTTAATAAAGCCTTAAATCCGTTCAAGGTAATATTATGTCCGCCTAACCAAGTGTTAATGATTTCAAGCTCTTCCATATTGTGTTTAATAGCTAAGAAAGGAATATACGCTTCATCTAGCAACTCCTTTTGATATGACCTGGTTTTGAAGTTCATTTCCTTTCAGCAATAAAAGTTTCCATGGTTAATCCCGGACCAAAAGCCATTCCAAGAATTCTGGCAGGTAGCGTATTTAATGAGTCCATCATTTCTTTTAATACAAATAAAATGGTGGGTGAAGACATATTTCCATAGTTGGCTAATGTTTTTCTGGAATGGATTAGGGCATCAACAGGTAATGATAGTTTTTTTTCAATCAAATCCAAAATTCGTTTACCGCCTGGATGAATACACCAGTGAGTGATATCAGTAAGAGACAAATCATATTTTTTAGCAGCCATTTCAACCAGCATTTGGATATCTTCTTGAATTAACTGTGGAACATAACTACTTAGTGTCATTAAAAAACCTTTACTGCTTAATTGCCAGGACATTTCAGATTTACCTTTGATAGCTACATGTGAATAAAATCCTTTTAGCGTTAAAGCATTGGCTTTGGTAATTACATTGGAGACCAATACTGCAGCACTGCCATCTCCAAATAATAAACTACTGGCTGCATTATTCGCGGAGAACTCTTTTTGAAAATGGAGTGTACACAATTCAGTACAAACAATAAGTACATTTGATTCAGGGCTGGTATCACAAATCATTTTTGCAACCTTCAGCGCATGAATAGCTGCATAACAACCCATAAAATTGATGGAAGTTCTAAATATATTGGGAGATAAGTCCAATTCTTGTAAAAGGGCAAGATCCAAACCGGGTGCACTCATCCCGGTACAGCTTACGGTTATCAAATGGGAAATTTGTTGAGGTAGTATACAATTGTGTAAACATTTTCTAACAGCTGCAGATGACAATTTAACAGATTCTTTATCGTAAACTTCCATCCTTTGTTCCAAAGAGGGAAAAGAAGACCCTTTTTCAATTGGTATAAATATAGACTTAGCGGGCAATCCTCCATAATCTGCAATTACAGAATAGCGAGTTTTAATTCCACTTTGATGATACAGAAATTTCAGCTTACGTCTATCCGTAGTGTTGAGTTCATATATATCCTGCATAAAACCGAGGATGTCTGTTTGATTATGGCAATAATCCGGTAAAGCGGTTGCTATGGAAATGATATCAGCCAAAATTGCGAATAATTAAAAGGGTGAAAAAACCAAGATTGGTACAGGCTGAAGCTAACCAGTTCATCTGCATAGTGTTTTTGAAATTCGCCAAGGATTCATCTTTCCATACTTTACGAAACCACCAAAGAAAATAACCTACAACAGGAATAAAATACAATTGCAATATTAAGAAGGATGTTAATTTATTTTGTAGCTGATAATAAATAAATAATAGGACAAAAGCGATAAAATACATGCAGGCACAGAAGAGAAAAGTACCTTTTTTACCTAATAAAATAGAGATAGTTCGTACGCCATCCTTCGTATCAGATTCATGTTGGTATATCTGTGTGATGGGGTAAAACCCGCCAATTAAAAAACAGGCACTGGCCATGCCCAACCAAGGCAGAGAGCTGTCTACTAAACAATTTGCGCCTTGATATACCATCAGAAACATGAGCCCCCCTTGGTTTAAGACTACAGTAAGATAACCAATTATTGGGTACTTCTTAAGACGTACTCCACGATAGCTATACAACCTCGAAAATAAAATATAACACCCAATTAAAAAAACAAATAAAGTGGAAATAAAAAAAGATAGGCCAATGGCTAATATGTCCATAATTAAGGTAGCATACAATAATTCTTTCTCTGGAGCCATGGGATATTTAATTCCTCCAATACTTTCGGTGTCTTTATCCATATAACTGTTATACCCATTACTGGAGGGATAAAGGAGTATATGAACGATAAAGAAGATAATGATTGCTTTGTAAAATATAATACAGGGTAAGCTACTAAGTGCAAACCAATATACAGGCATTAGAAAAAATGAAAAATGAAAACGTAACAACTGTAAAGTGGAAGGCTTAAAAATCATAGAGATATTATAAAAGTATCGGTTGTAACATTTTGTAATTACAAGCAATCGGTGATTTTGTTTTCACCAATTTACAATATTTTAAGTTAGTAAACATCAATGACAGGGGAATAAGTCTACATTATGGTGCATAATAAGCTTTCTTAACTAAAATATTATACCCTTCTATACCGAGTTCTCAACCTTGAAAATAAATTATTAATTTTTAAACATTGGCTTTAACTTGCAACTCAATTTTATACGAATGAAAAGGCACTTATTATGCTTCATAACTACCACAATAGCTGTGTTTATCACAGAAAAAGGTTTTACGCAACAAATTGACTCGATGATATCAGTTTATGCCGAACAGTACCCAATAGAAAAAATGCATATTCATTTTGATAAAAAAATATATAATCACGAGGAAACAATTTGGTATAAAGTCTATATCTTATCGGGAAATGGGTTAAGTAGCCTTAGTAAAAATGTATATGTAGAATGGTACGATACTACTGGAAAAATGATAAAACAAACAGTAGCACCTTTGCGCCAATCTACCGCAAAAGGATCTTTTGAATTACCTGCTGATTATAAAGGAAATTTTATTCATATAAAAGCCTACACGCGATGGATGCTTAACGATGACCCGGCCTTTGCCTATGAAAAAGAACTCATCATTAATAACGGTCCTTCTCCTACCCTTTCTAAACCTGTGGTATTTAAAACAAAAGTTGAAACCTTTCCTGAAGGAGGCTTTTTAATCAAGGGGCTTACTGCTCGCGTAGCTTTTAAAGCCACAAATCAATTTGGGAATCCTGTCTTTTTTAAAGGGTTTCTTGTAAACGATAAAGAAAAAACTATTGACACATTACGCGTAAAACATGATGGAATGGGTTCATTTGTCTTAACCCCCAATCCGTTGGAATCCTACCATTTATCCTGGACAGACGAAAATGGAAAAACAGGAATAACGCCAATTATTATTACCAAAACCGATGGCGTACTGTTATCAGTTACTACAACAAATGAGAAAGCACTGGTAAAAGTAGAAAGAAGTAAAAATATTGGTGAGAACTTAAAGAAAATGACTTTACTAGTTCATATGAACCAAAACTTACTCTATACAGTACGTTTAAATGCCAGCGAAAAATTAACATTAACAGCCGATGTACCCATAGATGAACTGCCCACAGGAATATTACAATTTTCTTTATTTTCTGAGGATTGGATACCCTTGGCAGAAAGAATCATCTTTGTTAATAATCGACAACATGAGTTCAATACAAAACTTACTACCGGTTTGGTAAGCTTATCCAAAAGAGGTAAGAATGTGTATGAAATTTACATAACAGATACAGCCAGTGCAAACATGTCTGTTTCAATTACGGATGCAACAGTTGTTACCCCTGATGAAAACACCATATTTTCAGATCTTTTATTGAGCAATGAGATAAAAGGTAAAATTTATAATCCCGGATATTATTTAACCAGTGATGCAGATAGTATTACAGCCAACTTAGATTTAGTTATGCTTACTAATGGTTGGCGTAGATTTGATTGGGAAAAAATTAAAGCCGGCATTACACCTATCCTGAAATATCCCCAAGAAAATTCCTATATGAAAATTACCGGAAAGGTTTTGGGCATGAAATCAATTAGTACCAGTAATCCCCTTATTCTAAACCTAATAATCGAAGGTAAGGATAGCAGTAAAAGTTTTTCATTTCTTCCAATTGCAAAAGATGGAAAATTTGAACACCAGGGAAGTTTTTTTTATGATACTGTACGACTCTACTATAGTTTTAATGGCAAAGACAGACTAACAGACATTACCCAAGTGCAATTTGAAAATGGTTTACTAAGACAAGCACCAAAATCGATACAGTATGGTGATACATATCGATCTTATAGTTGGAATGATAGTCTTGCCAAATTAAAAATGAATTATTTTTTAAATGAACAAGAGCAGTTAAAGCGTAGAATGGCCTCTACCACATTACAGGAAGTAATTGTTAAATCAAGGGTGAAAAGTAGAGAGCTGGTACTAGAAGAAAAATATGTTTCCGGTTTGTTTAGTGGAGGAGATGGTTATTCTTTTGATGTTGCAAATGATTTATCCAGCATGGGCGCTCAAAATATTTTAAACTATTTACAAGGAAAGGTTGCCGGCTTAACCATTACGGGTGCGGGAGGATCCATGAGCATGAGCTGGAGAGGATCAACTCCGGATTTGTTTATTAATGAAATGCAATCAACCGTAGACCAAGTTCAAACCGTTTCCGTTAACGATATCGCATTTGTAAAAGTTTTTCGACCTCCTTTTTTTGGCTCAATGGGGGGAGGTGCAGGTGGCGCAATAGCCATTTATACCCGTAAAGGAGGCGAAGGAAGGAAAAATGATCCCAATAGCAAAGGGTTGGAAAATACAATACTCGGTGGCTATTCAAGATTTAAGGAATTTTACAATCCCAGTTATGAAAAAGCAAGTGATAATTTTGAAACAGATATTCGCACAACCTTATACTGGAATCCTTATATCATTACCAATAGGATCAATCCCAGAGCCCGAATTCAGTTTTATAACAACGATATCAGTAAAAAATTACAACTTATTTTAGAAGGAGTAAATGCAGATGGTAAAATGACAAGGGTTGTAAAATTATTAGAATAAATAAACGTTATTCAAGTAAATCATCATTTCATGAGACATGTTATAAGATAATTAAAGTGATTTTTTTATTTAGCTATATAATAAAATTG
>JAYTSC010000092.1:0-4164 GCA_043745885.1 Bacteroidota bacterium
AGCCAAAGAATCATGGGCGGCCATGAGTTGGGAAAACAGGGCGCATATTTTTTTAAAAGCTGCCGACCTGATGGCCACAAAATACCGCTATCATATCAATGGCACTACTATGTTGGGCCAAAGTAAAAATGCTTACCAGGCAGAGATTGGCAGTGCCTGTGAGCTGATTGATTTTTTACGTTTCAATGTTCATTTCCTGAGTGAGATCTATAAGCAGCAACCCATTTCATCACCCGGAATGCATAACCGTTCGGAATGGCGCCCGCTGGAAGGATTTGTGCTGGCGATTACTCCATTTAATTTTACGGCTATTGGCGGCAACCTTCCTACATCAGCCGCTATGTGCGGTAATGTAGTGGTTTGGAAACCGGCCAATACACAGATCTATTCAGCGCAAATGTTTATGCGCATTTTACAGGAAGCCGGCTTACCCGCTGGTGTGATCAACCTCGTTTATGTTGATGGACCAACACTTGGTAAAGTTTGTTTTAATCACCGCGAATTTGCAGGTGTACATTTTACTGGTTCAACAGGTGTATTCAATAATATGTGGAAAGTAATTGGTGAGAATGTGGCTAAATACAGGTCCTACCCACGTATCGTTGGAGAAACAGGTGGAAAGGATTTTGTTGTAGCACACAAAAGCGCGAATGTAGATGCAGTGGTTACTGCTTTGGCAAGAGGTGCATTTGAATTCCAGGGACAAAAATGTTCGGCGGCATCAAGGGCTTATATTCCAAGTAATATGGCGGAAGAAGTGAAGACAAAATTAGTTGCGGCTATTCAATCGATGAAAATGGGAACGGTGGAAGATTTCAGCAATTTTATCAATGCAGTTATTGATGAGAAGTCTTTTAACAGCATTACCAAATATATCGATCAAGCGAAAAAAGATAAAAAAGCTAAGATTTTAGTTGGTGGAAACTATAGCAAAGTGAAAGGGTATTTTATAGAACCCACTGTTATCGAAGCGAAGGACCCTAAATATATTACCATGTGTGAAGAAATATTTGGGCCGGTATTAACCTTGCATGTTTATGATGCAGATAAATTTGAAGAATTATTGCATTTAGTGGATACAACTTCGGCTTATGCATTAACAGGTGCCATTCTAGCTCAGGATAGATCAGCTGTAGAATTAGCAACCAATAAACTTCGTAATGCTGCCGGAAATTTTTATATTAATGATAAACCAACCGGTGCTGTAGTAGGTCAACAACCTTTTGGTGGTGCCAGAGCATCCGGTACAAATGACAAAGCTGGAAGTATGATAAATTTATACCGTTGGTTGAGTGCCAGAACAATAAAAGAAACCTATAACCCTCCCGTTACTTTTACCTATCCTTTTTTATTAGAAGACTAGTTGCCTTACCAATAAAAACTGATGAATGTTGGGGTAAATACCGCTTCATTCATCAGTTCAGTTTTCAAAGGATTGAATAAACCCTTACTTAGGCATAAGTACTGTATCTATCACATGCACAACTCCATTTCCGGCTTTCAGGTCAGTGGTAACAACAGTTGCTTTTCCACCTTTTTCATCAGTAAGAATCACTTTACCATCTTTTAATGTTGCAGTTAAACTCCCACCACTTACTGTTTTAACAACCACTTTTCCTTTACCATCAATGATTGCTTTAATTACTGCAGCAGCGTCAAGGTTACCGGCAACAACATGGTAAGTCAGAATTTTTGATAAAGTAGCTTTACTTTCAGGCTTTAACAAAGACTCAACTGTTCCTGCAGGAAGTTTGTCAAAAGCTGCATTTGTAGGAGCAAATACTGTAAAAGGACCTTTACCTTGAAGTGTTTCTACTAAACCTGCGGCTTTAACAGCAGCAACTAAGGTAGTGTGTGCTTTTGAACTAACTGCCACGTCAACTACTGTGTTTTGAGCAGATACGTTAACAAATGTTCCCATCAACAAAGCGATGGCAAAAGAGAAAAATTTTACTTTCATAAATAAGTTTATTTGTTTAAACATTTATTACACACTGCTAAACAATATGGTTCACATTAAAATGAGATTTTGTTTTTTTTAACATTAATGTTTAACATAGAGTATAATAAGTTTTAAAAGGATTCTACAATAGTTGGTTTTTACAGAAATCTTTTTTTATATAAATGCCAATCTATTGAACAAGTATTTATTTTTTTATTCCATTTGATTAAAAATTATAATCGTATCAATATCAACTGATAAAACTCATAGTTTATGTTTTTAAATAGTTGGAACATTGCAATAAATAAACAAATCGTATGATTCATCCTTATAGTTATGTATCGGCACATGAAGCACTCTCTCTTATTGAAAGTGGAAACAGGATCTTTATTCATGGAGGTGTATGCACTCCAACCTATCTATTACATGAATTAGCAAAAGAAGCACACCGCTTGAAGGATGTTGAATTGGTATCCATCACATTAAAAGGAGATATTGAGTTAGATAAGCCTCAATACAGTGATGCATTTAAAATCAATTCTTTGTTCGTTTCCCCATCCATCAGAAATGCGGTAGCAGAAGGAAGAGCAGATTTTATACCTGTTTTTTTGAGTGATATCCCTGATCTGTTTAAGCGCAAAATTTTAGCCATTGACATTGCCATTGTCCAAGTCTCTCCTCCCGATAAACATGGGTATTGTTCTTTAGGGCTCAGTATCGATATTGCCCGCTCTGCTGTAGATAATGCTAAGAAAATTATTGCCTTAGTGAATCCTTTTCTTCCCAGAACACATGGTGATGGGATGATACATACTGATCGTTTTGCCAAGATGGTTCTACACCCTGCTGATCTTTTTGAGGAGGATTACAGTAAAAAGATGGGTGAAACAGAAATGACTATTGGTAAAAATGTGGCTGAATTAATAGATGATGGAAGCACATTACAAATGGGAATTGGAACCATACCCGATGCCGTTTTACGCTATTTATCAAATCATAAAAACTTAGGTGTTCATACTGAAATGCTTAGCGATGGAATTATTGAGCTTGTTGAGAAAGATGTGATTAACAACAAAATGAAACGTATTCATCCCAATAAATCAGTTACTTCTTTTGCTGTAGGAACTAAAAAACTCTACGATTATTTAAATGATAACCCATCCTTCGCTTTCCTGGATATAGATTATGTTAATGATCCTCATGTTATTCGTAGAAATCCAAAAGTAATTGCCATAAACAGCGCCATTGAAGTTGACCTAACCGGCCAGGTTTGTGCAGATAGTATTGGAGAACTCCAATTTAGTGGTATTGGAGGACAGATGGATTTTATGCGAGGTGCTGCTTTAAGCGATGGAGGTAAACCCATTATTGCACTAAGTAGCAGAACAACAAAAGGAATTCCTCGCATAGTACCCAATTTGAGAAATGGAGCCGGGGTAGTTACCACAAGAGGCCATGTGCATTATGTAGTTACTGAATATGGAAGTACTTTTTTATTCGGAAAAAATTTACGCCAAAGAGCCAAATCACTCATTGATATTTCCCATCCGGATGATCGGGAATCATTAACGAAATATTGTTTCGAAAGATTCAAAATATTTTTGACAGATTAATTACAAGAAATTATTAGCAGCGGCTTTTCGAACTATTTTTAGCCGCAGATTGGCAGATTTATTTGACAAAAGTGATGTAATCTGTGAATCTGCGGCTTAATTTACTTAAACAGCTTCTTAATCTTTCCAGGTCTTCTCTCCTTTTTCCATTTTGCTTAATGCTTCCTGATAAGGCTTTTTCTCTTCGTCAGATTTTACAAGTGCCAACGCTTTCTTTTCCCAAACGATGGCTTCCTTTGTTTTACCTAATTTGTGAAGGATATTGGCATAGGTATCCATAAACATATGATTCTCTTTATCTAGGAATGAACGTTTGCTCCATTCCAATGCTTGCGCTACACAAGTCATGTCTTTACAATTTTCAAAAACTGTCCAGGCATAACTATTTAATTCGCTTTCATTTGCTTTATCACCGTACTTATTCATATAGGCAACTATTTCGGTTGCAAAACTGTTCCAATCGCCCTTATTTTGAAAATACATTACTTTTGATTTGCCCATTACTTCTTCTGCATATTTCGGATATTTTGCATTTAAGTTAGTGGATAAGAGCTCCCAATTTGGCGTTACACCTCTTTTAAAAACTATTGGGTAAGCTTCTTCCTGCAT
>JAYTSC010000093.1:0-8501 GCA_043745885.1 Bacteroidota bacterium
GGTGATGTTGACAAACTGAAAGGGGCTATTTTATTTACAGCTACTTCAAATAATAATACGCTGTCATACAAACTTAAAATGAGAAGCACGGCACAAACAGTGAATGCAGGCAATCAATCGCAGAAAATTGTATTTGAAATTTTGAATCCCAATAGCCAGTTTAAAATAGGCGAGAACATCAATCTAAGAATGACCGGGAGTGATGTTATTCGGCAGGTGGTAGTGCCCAATGAAGCTATTACCGACGTGAATGGAAAGCCTGCCATTTTTATTAAAGACAAAGCGGAACAATACAGTATCAGTTTTGTAGTAAAGGGTCAGAGCAATGACAAATTCACAGTAATTAATAAAGGAACGGAAGATGGTGAAAGGGTGGCAACCACCCATGTTTATCAAATGAAAATGATATACCTCAATCAATAACTTTTAAAATTAAAACAAAAAAAATGAAACATCTTAAAGTACTCTTAACAATGGCCATAGCGGTGTTTTCCTTTACTGCCCTGAATGCCCAAACAACAAAGCCTATG
The DNA here is from genome assembly GCA_043745885.1 of Bacteroidota bacterium. Lineage (GTDB taxonomy): Bacteria > Bacteroidota > Bacteroidia > Chitinophagales > Chitinophagaceae > Sediminibacterium. The sequence continues at coordinate 531 of JAYTSC010000093.1, forward strand.
ATGAAAAACAGCAATTCAGTGGCTGATTCAGTTTATCAATGCCCCATGAAATGTGAGGGTGAAAAAACATATAAAACGGCGAGGAAATGCCCTGTTTGTAGTATGAAGTTAAAACCAATGTCCCAACTCGCACCTATTACTTATCAATGCCCTATAAAATGTGAAGGCGATAAAACGTACACTAAGGAAGGCAAATGCCCGGTATGTAATATGGCATTAAAAAAAGTAAAGACTGAAAAAATAAATGAAAATCAAGATGGACACAATCATAATTAAATCAATAATAAAAAATAAAAAAATGAAACTAATAGTAAAATTTTCAACGGCTATTATAGCCATTAGTGCAATTATTCTTTTTGCAGCATGCAATAACAGTGGTTCTACAAAAATTGAAACAACAGATTCAACCCATTTGGAAGCAACACATAATGGCGACCATGTGTATGCCTGCCCTATGCACCCGGAAGTAACAGGCAAGGAAGGCGACACCTGCCCCAAATGCGGAATGAAATTAGAACATAATGATAATGCGGCTGCACCAAGTAATGTAAGCATGCAATTCAGCACCAGCCCAACTACTGCAAAACAAAACCAGGATATTACTTTATCCATGACGCCAAAAATGAAAGACAAACCGGAAGAAAAGGTGGCATTGGATGTTGAGCATACTAAAAAAATCCACCTCATTGTGGTGAGTGAAGATTTAAGCTGGTTCAATCATATCCATCCTGAATACAATGCAGATGGTTCTTACAGTGTAAAAGAGAAATTTCCTTCCCCAGGTAAATATACTTTGTTTGCAGACTATAAACCAAGTGGTGGCAATCATACAGTAGATGTTTTAAATGTTAATGTAACAGGAACGGCCCCTGCTGCTAAAATTTATGGCGCCGATAAATTAACTGGTGATGCCGGTGATGGCTTTTCTGTAAAGCTTAGTGCCGAAGGTGGTAAGTTTTTAACCAAAATGCCCATGCATATTAATGGTGTGATGATGCAAAATGGCAAAGAAGTGGATGTAAATACTTTAGAAGATTATTTGGGGGCTAAAGCACATATGGTAGTAGTAAGCCTTGCTGAGAAAAAATATTTACATGTGCACCCTAGTGTGGAAGGCGCCAAATTTGATTTGCATACAACGTTTGAAAAACCAGGTATTTACAGAGGATGGATTCAGTTTCAAAGCAGAGGAAAAGTGTATACCAGTGATTTTGTTATGAATGTGGCAGAAGGAAAAGCTGCTGATATGAAAGACATGAAGCATGACGAACATGAAGGGCATTAATATTTTACAGTAAAAGAGTCTGGCTACCTACCGGGAGACTCTTTTACTTTTTAATTTTTATTCATCAAGTAAATAAATCAGTATGCAATTCAATAATTTATTTTTAATTTTTGCAATTATGTGCGGAACTGCGAATATTGCGTGGGCACAACAAGAAAAGAAAGCGGAAGAAGTATGCTACAATCCCAATGCAAAAGGTGATACCAGCAAACGAAGTATTAAATCAGCTGCCGTTGGTAAAATTGGTGAAGCCAATATAACTATCAACTATCATTCACCTGGTGTACGTGGCAGAACTATTTGGGGTGGATTAGTTCCCTACAAGGATGTATGGGTAACAGGGGCTCATAATGCAACCAACATCGAAATTAATAAAGATTTTATAGTGGGCGGTACAAGCATTTCAAAAGGTAAGTATGCCATATTCACCATTCCCGGAAAAGATGAATGGACAATTATTATCAACAAAAACTGGGAACAGCATTTAACGGATGATTATTTAGAGAAAGAAGATATAGTTAGAATAAAAGTGAAACCTGAATTGCTCAATGAAAATATGGAAAGGCTACAATATTACATTGAAGAAAAAAAGGATAACAAAGGAGTAATTGCAATGGCATGGGAAAAAGTAAAACTGCGATTTGAAGTAACGGTTAAATAAAACTCTTAATACAGCCTTTATAATAGATAACAATGCTCAACAAACTCATTCTTTTTTCACTGAAGAACCGCTTACTGGTGGTTTCGATGGCCGCTTTGATAATGGTGTACGGAGTATTTACCTTAATCAAATTGCCGGTTGATGTATTGCCTGATTTGAACAGGCCAAGGGTAACCATTTTTCTGGAAGCTAATGGAATGGCTCCTGAAGAAATTGAAACACAGGTAAACCTTCCAGTAGAAACACAATTGAATGGTGCACCGGGCGTGGAAGTGGTTCGTTCGGTAGCATCTCCGGGATTGGGAATGGTGTTTGTTGAATTTGACTGGAAAACAGAAGTGTACCGTGCCAGGCAACTGACGGCAGAAAAACTTCAGAGTGTAAAATTGCCAAACGGTATTACACCGCAAATGGGACCTATCAGTTCCATCATGGGACAGATAATGATGATGGCCATAACAAGTGATACTACCTCGCCGGCAGATTTGAGAACCTTAGCAGATTTTACTATTCGCAGAAGATTACTAAGTGTAAAAGGGGTAAGCCAGGTAATACCTATAGGTGGCGAAAGGTTGCAATACCAGGTGTTGATTTCATCGAATAAGTTGCGGCAATATAATCTGTCTATTAATGATGTTGACAATGCTTTGCAATTAACCAACCTAAATACTACCGGTGGTTTTATCGACAATAAAGGCTCAGAGGTGTTGATACGAAATATTGGTCGTGCCAATACATTGGAAGATTTGAAAAGTACCGTTGTTGCAAACCGCAACGGCTCGCCGGTTTTATTACAGCAGGTGGCTGAAGTGAAATTCGGAGGACCCATCAAAAGAGGTGATGGTTCCTTTAATGGAAAACCTGCGGTGATACTGAGTATAGAAAAACAACCCGGTGCCAGCACCATTACGCTCACCGATGATATTTTGGCTGCTATTAAAGATATAAAAACATCGCTGCCCAAAGATATACATATCAATACAGATGTATTTCAGCAAAAGAATTTTATTGCTACTTCTCTGAGCAATGTAGAAGTAGCCCTGCGGGATGGATTTATACTGATCATTATTATCCTGTTTTTGTTCTTGCTCAATTTCAGAACAACGATTATAACACTTACTGCTATACCACTGTCACTTATCATCAGTGCCATTGTTTTTAAAATGTTTGATATATCCATCAATACACTTACGTTGGGAGGACTTGCCATTGCCATTGGGGAATTAGTGGATGATGCTATTGTGGATGTAGAGAATGTATATCGGCGTATGAAAGAAAACTGGGGAAGTGAACATCCAAGACCACTGCTCAAAGTTATCTATGAAGCCAGCAGTGAAGTAAGAAATTCTATTGTATATGCTACTATTATTGTGGTGCTTGTTTTTATTCCGTTGTTTTATTTACAGGGAATAGAAGGAAAGATTTTTGCACCTTTGGGTATTGCTTATATTACTTCCATCGTTGCATCGTTAATCGTTTCCTTAACAGTTACGCCAGTATTATGTAGCTATTTATTGAATAAGAAGAAACATTTGGCTCATATCAATATTGCTTTTTGGAGAAAAAAGAAAATGGGTAATGAGCAATTAGCGATGGGCAACGAAGGAAGAAATAATATTGTTAATGCTGCACATGAAGATGACAGTCCATTAGTAAGGTGGTTAAAGAATAAAGATAAAAAATTACTTCATTGGGGTTTACAACGACCCAAAGCAATTATGGGAGTTGCTATTGCATTAATTATTGCATCAGCTACAATCATTCCTTTTTTTGGTACGGAATTTTTACCGCCATTTAATGAAGGAAGCTATACGATAAATGTATTGGCCCCGGCCGGTACATCCTTAGATGAATCCAATAAATTAGGAACGATAGCAGAAAATCAAATTTTAAAAGTGCCGGAAGTAGTCCTTACTTCCCGCCGTACAGGAAGAGCCGAATTGGATGAACATGCTGAACCGCCCAGTTATTCCGAAATTGATGTAACCTTAAAAACAGGAGGTCGCAACAAGAAAAAAGTACTGGAAGACATACGTAATAATTTGTCAGTACTAAAAGGTGTAACGGTGAATATTGGCCAGCCTATCTCTCACCGGCTTGATCATTTATTGAGTGGTGTACGGGCACAGATTGCCATCAAGATTTTTGGAAACGATTTGACAACACTTCGATCTACTGCCGAACAGTTACGAACTACTATCAGCACTGTACCCGGTACTGTAGATGTACAGGTAGAAAACCAGGTAATGGTGCCGCAACTAATGGTGAAGATTGACCGTAACGCTTTGCAACGCTACGGCTTGCAGGCTGGTAAAGTAGCGGAAGACATGGAAGTGTTTTATAATGGAAAAGTAGTTAGCCAGGTATTGGAAGGACAAAAAACATTTGACATTGTTTTACGGACAGATGACAGCACCCGTAAAAATATTGATGCCATAAAAAATACACAGATTGCTACGTCGAATGGTTCGTTGATTCCATTGGAACAAATTGCTAAAGTGGAATTAGAAAACAGCATCAGCAGTGTAAACCATGAAAATACACAACGCAGAATTGTTGTATCCGCCAATGTGCAGGGAAGAGATTTAGGCAGCACTGTAAAAGAGATGCAAGAAAAAGTAAAAAAAGAATTAAAATTAGAAGAAGGTTATTACATGCAATGGGGTGGCCAATTTGAAAGCCAGCAATCAGCTTCTAAATTAATTACCCTATTAAGTATTTTTTCTTTTGCCGGAATTTTTCTCGTACTGTATAGTCATTTTAAAAGCAGCCAGATTGTATTGCAAATCATGCTGAATATTCCATTGGCGTTAATTGGAAGTGTCGTAGCTGTCATGTTAACGGGTGGTGTATTTTCTATTGCCACGATGGTTGGCTTTATCACCCTTACCGGTATTGCCTCAAGGAATGGTATTATGATGATAAGCCATTACATACATTTGGTACAACATGAAGGTGAAGTTTTCGATGATAAAATGATTATTCGCGGTTCATTGGAAAGGTTAGTACCCGTGTTGATGACTGCATTGGTAGCCGCACTGGCGTTGATACCACTTACCATAGATGCCACTGCTTCAGGTAAAGAAATTTTATATCCTGTAGCCACTGTTATTTTAGGAGGTTTGGTAAGTTCAACATTGCTGGATATGATCGTTACACCGGTAGTGTTTAAACAGTTTGGCAAAAAAGGGTTGGATACATATATAGCTGAGCAAAATAAAAAGGATTTTGAATAAATAAAATAGATGAAAACAATTCATACACTTAGTTTAGTGCTGTTAATAGCAATAGTTGGATGCAGGGAAGCAGCTAAAGAAAAAAAAGATACCCTACATCCAGCAGCCAGTACTGAGACTACTATAAATAAAATTCAATTGACAGACCTGAAAAACCGGGGTATTAATATGAAACAGTACAAGGGTAAAACCGTTTTTGTAAACTTTTGGGCTACTTGGTGCAAGCCCTGTATTGCAGAAATGCCTTCTATACAAAAATTACAAACCCGGTTAAAGGATGAAAATGTAATTTTTCTTTTAGCATCAAATGAAGACATAAATGAAATAGAAGGCTTCAAAAACGATAATAAATATACCTTTCATTATACCCGCCTTATAAACATGGAAGCATTAAATATACAGGCAATACCAACCACTCATATTTATAACCCGGATGGTCAACTTGTTTTTTCTGAAACAGGTTCCCGCAATTGGGATGACATTGACAACATTCACATGATTCTTAAAATAATAAACCCAAAATGACTAAGCAATTAACTCTCCTGCTATTCATCATAGTAATAGCTTCCTGTAAGTTGAATACAAAAGAAAAGAAAGACACCGTAATGACCGGAATTACACAACTTTCTTCTCCTGCAAATGATTCCTGTGCAGAACCTTACTTGTTTACAGATAGTAAAGGATTAATTTATTTATCATGGATAGAAAAAAAAGGAAAAGAGAATTATTTTAAATTTTCTACCCTTGAAAAAGATAAATGGTCTGAGCCTGTAGTAATAAGTTCCGGAAATAATTGGTTTGTAAACTGGGCCGACTATCCGATGCTGGCTGCTGATGGAGCTAATAATTTAATGGCACATTTTTTAGCAAAAAGCAGCGAAAGTAAATATGCGTATGATGTGAAGGTTTTGAACTCTGTCAATAGCGGAAAATCATGGTCACCTGCAAAAACGCTTCATGATGATGGCAAACAGGCCGAACATGGATTTGTTTCAATGATTCCTTACAATAATGATTTTTTTGTCTCATGGCTGGATGGAAGAAATACAGGTATGGAAGAAGGCAAAGCCGTACATGAAGGCCATCATGGGCAAATGAGTTTACGGGGTACTATTATGGATAAGCAAGGAAATAAAAAAGAAGAATGGGAATTAGACAACCGTGTTTGTGATTGTTGTCAAACAAGTGCAGCTATAACAAGCAATGGTCCTGTTGTAGTTTACAGAAACCGTTCGGAAGACGAAATCAGGGATATGGCCATTGTGCGTTATGTAAATGGAGCATGGACAGCACCGCAAATAATTTTTCCTGACCAATGGAAAATCGCTGGGTGCCCCGTTAATGGTCCCCGTGCAGATGCAATTGGTAATCATCTTGCCATCGCCTGGTTTTGTATGCCCGATAAAAACGGACAGGTTAATCTTATTTTTTCAGATGATGGAGGTGCAACATTTAAAAAACCCATTCGTATTGATGAAGGTAAAGCAATTGGCCGTGTGGATGTGGTGATGCTGGATGAAAAAACCGCTATGGTTAGTTGGATGGAAGGCACTTTTATTAAAGCCGTAAAAATACATGCAGACGGAATAAAGGAAAATTCTATACAGGTTGCTTCTTCTTCCGAATCCCGGTCAAGCGGATTTCCACAAATGACCCGTTCGGGAAAAAGATTACTATTTGCATGGACGGATGATACGGAGAAGACTGTAAAAGTGGCAAGCCTGGCTTTGTAATAGTTTATTGTTAAAAAAGGGAGGGGAAATTATTCCTGATTGCACCTCATCGGCTGTAAGTATTGGATTTTATTTTTTCTAAGTATTGTATCAGAAAGTAAAGTAAAAATTCGCATTGTATAATTTTTGTCTAAAAAAATAATTGTATACTCCTCTTTTCTACCTCACTCATTTTTGTTCTCGATGCTGAAAACATTTTTATATATATTTTTAATTGTAATCTGTTTTTTATTTGCGGATTTTTAAATAAAAATTTTCTGTGAATTGAATATTATTTCTTAATTTTCTTGCATGACTCAAAACCGCCAGCTCGCTGCTATCATGTTTACTGATATAGTGGGCTATACAGCCTTGATGGGCAACGATGAACAAAAAGCTTTTGAACTGCTGCGCAAAAATAGAGAGATACAAAAACCCATCATCGAAGAATTTGGTGGCCAATGGATTAAAGAGTTAGGCGATGGTGTAATGGCCAGCTTTTCCGCTGCCAGCAATGCTGTTTATGCAGCCATAAAAATTCAGGAAGCATGCTTCCATTCCAAAACATTTGAATTACGTATCGGTATTCACCAGGGTGAAGTGGTATTTGAGAATGGCGATGTTTTCGGCGATGCGGTAAACATTGCTTCTCGTTTACAGGCATTGGCGCCCCCAGCTGGTATTTATGTTTCTGAATCCGTTCACCGGAACATAGCTAATAAAAAAGATATCCGCTCCGAATTTTTAAGAATCGAAAACCTAAAAAATGTAAAAGAACCCATCCAAATTTATAAAATATTTTCAGCTGGCACTGAAGTAAATGAAACAAAGAGTAAACGGCTTATTAACTCCTCCATCATTCCAGACTACGATTACGATATACATATAAGCTATAGGTATCATGACAACAATTACGACGGATGGGTGACTGAATTTGTGGAAAGACTTAACCAGGAATTAAGTGCCACTTTAAAAGATAAGCTGACCATTTTTTTTGACAAAAACCCTGAAGACAAACGGATGGGCTTTGAAAATGAAGACGGATCTACTACCCCGAAAATTAATTCATTGATTTTA